>NZ_JBEZKZ010000034.1:0-74256 GCF_040651895.1 Streptomyces sp. NPDC048352 | reverse complement strand
GTCCTGGCCCGGGCGCTGCGCTCCGTCGAGGAGTTCACCGCCGAGTGCGAGCGGCGCGGCGTACGGCTGGAGACCGCCGGGCTCGACGAACCGGCACCGCCGCGCGAGTGGCGGCAGGACCCCGCACCTCCGCCCCCGGCCGCCGCCGCCGTGCGAGCGGCGGCACGACACACGCTTCCGCCCCACGACCGGGGGCGGCCTACCGCTCCGGAGGAGCCATGCAGATCGCCGTACTGCTCTACGACCGTTTCACCGCGCTCGACGCCGTCGGGCCCTACGAGACCCTCAGCCGCGTCCCCGGCGCCGAGACCGTGTTCGTCTCCGAGCGCCCCGGCCCCGTGCGCACGGACAACGGCATGCTCGGGCTCGTCGCCGAGAAGGGGCTCGGCGAGGTGACGCGGCCGGACGTCGTCATCGTGCCCGGCGGGCCGCACCCCGAGGCGGAGATGGAGAACCCCGCCGTGCTCGACTGGCTCCGCGCCGTCGACGCCACCACCACGTGGACCACTTCCGTCTGCACCGGCTCGCTCCTGCTGGCCGCCGCCGGACTGCTCCGGGGGCGGCGGGCGACCAGCCACTGGCTCTACCTCGACCGGCTGGTCCCCTTCGGCGCGGAGCCCACCGGCGAGCGGGTGGTCTTCGACGGCAAGTACGTCACCGCCGCCGGGGTCTCCTCCGGCCTCGACATGGGCCTCGGCCTCGTCGGCCGGATCGCGGGGGACGAGTACGCCCGGACCGTGCAGCTGATGTGCGAGTACGACCCCCAGCCGCCGTACGACGCCGGCTCCCCGGAGAAGGCCCCGGCCGAGCTCGTCGCCCGGCTGCGCGCCGCTAACCCGCTCACGGGCGCCAGCTGAAGTCCGGAGCCCGCCGCTCCAGGAACGCGGCGACGCCCTCGGCGGTGTCGCCGCTCGCGGCGGCCTGCTCCGACCAGTACGCGTCCCGGTCGGTGCGGCCGTCCGCGAACTCCTTGGCGGCGGCCTGCGTCAGCTGCGAGCGGGCGGTCAGGACGCGCGCGAACGCGGCCACCCGCTCCTCCAGCCGCCCCGCCGGCAGCAGCTCGTTCAGGAACCCGGCCCGCAGGGCCGTCTCCGCCCCGATCAGCTCCGCCGAGTACAGCAGGTACTTCGCCCACGCCGGGCCGACCACTGAAACCAGCCGCCGGGTGGAGGACGCCGGGTAGACGATGCCCAGCTTCGCCGGGGTCACCCCGAACGACGCACCCTCCTCGGCGAACCGCAGGTCGCACGCCGCCGCCAGCTGGCTTCCGCCCCCCACGCAGAACCCCCGGATCGCCGCCACCGTCGGCTTCGGGAAGGCCGCCAGGGCCTCCTCCGCCGCCACCGCCAGGGCCTGCGGATCCTCCTTGCCGGTGAGCGAGGAGATGTCGGCCCCCGCACAGAAGGTCGGGCCTTCCCCGGTCAGCACCATCACCCGGACGGCCGAGTCGTCGGCCAGCTGCGCCAGCAGCTCCGGCAGGGCCCGCCACATCGAGGCGGTCATGGCGTTCCGCTTCGCGGGGTGCGAGATGACGACGGTGGCGACCCCGTCGGCGACCGAATGGTGGAGGGCTGCGTCCATGCGCCGGATGCTATCCCGGTCGGCCGATCCTACGATCAAGGGGAGTCCGACCCGGGGGGTGCCGAGGAGGTGGCACGTCCATGGGCGCCGACCGCAGCAAGCGCGACGCGAAGAAGCGGGACCCGAAGCAGCAGGAGACGAAGGAGCTGAACCGCGGCTTCGGACTGCTGGCCCTGCTCGGGGTGGTCCTCGTCGTGGCCGGCCTGGTGGGCCTCGCCTACACCGGCTTCGCCACCCTGACCTCGATGTTCCTCTTCGGCTGGCTGCTGCTCCTCGGCGGAGTGGTCGGCCTGGCGCAGGCCGTGCAGTCGCGCAGGAGCAACTACTTCTGGCTCGCCGTCATCGTCGCCGCGGTCAACCTGGCCGCGGGCTTCGTGATCCTGCGCCGCCCGGAGGCGAGCGCCGAGGCGCTGACCATGTTCGCGGCCCTGCTCTTCCTCACCGGCGGGGTCTTCCGTCTCGCCGGCGCCCTGGTGGTGCGCGGCGCCAACTTCGGGATCGCGCTGGTCCAGGGCGCCTTCGGGCTGCTGCTGGGCATCCTGATCCTGTTCGGCTGGCCCGGCAACAGCCCGTACGTGATCGGAACGTTCTTCTCGCTCGCCCTGCTGTTCGACGGTCTCAGCCTGGTGGGGCTGGGCATGGGTGCCCGCCGGATCCTCGGCCTGGTCAGGGACGATGACGGGAAGGACACGACGGGTGTGTCGGACGGGGCGGGGAAGGCGGCCGAGTAGGGGGCCGGACCGGATCAGGAAGGGACCAACAACTGACTCTGTCATAAGCCGACGGTCAGAAAGCGTCCGATTGCCGCTGACTTCTGGTCAGCGGCGCGGTCCGGACCAGGCTGTTCCCCACTCTTGCCCTGTGGAGACGATCGAGCGCGAAGACGGGGGCGGCAAGATGAACGACAGCGGGAGCGTCCCGCCGGCCCGGGGAGGTGAGGCGTCGGCTCCGGCCGACCCCCTCGCTTATGAGGGAGTGTGGCGCTTCACCGCGCCCGCGGTAGAAGAATCCGTTCCGCAGGCCCGCCGCGCGGTCCGGGAGCTCCTCGGCCGCCAGGGGGTGCCGGCCCAGCAGGACCTCGTGTACTCCCTGCTGCTGATCGTCTCCGAGCTGGTGACGAACTCGGTCCGGCACGCGGCCCTGCTCTCCCCGGAGGTCGCCGTCGAGGTGGCGGTGGGCCGGGAGTGGGTACGGGTGGCCGTCGAGGACAACCACCCGTACCGGCCCAAGGCGCTGGAGGCCGACTTCGGCCAGACCGGCGGCCGGGGCCTGCTGCTGGTCCGGGAGATCACCCGGGAGGCCGGCGGGGTGTGCGACGTCGAGCACACCGCGACGGGCGGCAAGGTGATCTGGGCGGCCCTGCCGCTCCCCGCCCCCCGGCTCTGAGCCCCGGACCCCCGGCGGGAGCCGAGGACCCGGGGCCTCCGCGGACGAACGGCGTAGCGGCTACCAGCCGGCCGCGTCGCCGGTCAGCTCGCGGATCGCGGGCCGCGCCGCGTCCAGCACCGTCATGAACCAGGCCGAGAACGGCTGCTCCGCGTGCCGCTTCGCCAGTTCCCCGGCCGTGACGAAGGCGGTGGCGCCGACCTCCTCCGGATCCGGGTGCGGCGAGGCCTGGGCAAGTCCCACGAACAGGTGGTTGTACTCCTGCTCCACCAGCCCGGACGCGGGGTCCGGGTGGTTGTAGCGGACGGTCCCCGCCTCCGCGAGCAGGGCGGGCGAGAGCCCGAGCTCCTCGTGGGTGCGCCGGGCCGCCGCCGCGAACGGCGACTCCCCCGGGTAGGGGTGACCGCAGCACGTGTTCGACCAGACGCCGGGGGAGTGGTACTTCCCGAGGGCGCGCTGCTGGAGCAGCAGGCGGCCCTGCTGGTCGAAGAGGAACACGGAGAACGCCCGGTGCAACAGGCCGGGCGCCTGGTGTGCGGAGAGCTTCTCCGCCGTGCCGATGGTGTTGCCGGACTCGTCGACCAGTTCGAGCATGATCGGTTCTCGAGCGCCGGTGCCGGCGGACGCGCTGCGGGTGGCGTCGGTGGCTGGTGTGGTCGGCATACCCATCCTTCGCTTCGGACTTCGGCCTTCAGTCTGCCGTACAAAAGGGGCTTGTCCCCACTTCGGCGATCCGCGCATGTCCGCCCCCCGCCGCGTGGTAGACGGCGGGGGCGGACACCGGGCTCGGCGGTCAGACCCCGAACGGGGCCGGATACGTGATCGTGCCCGCCGGCACCGGAACGGAATCGTCCAGCACCAGGGCCATCATCGCCGCGTCCGGTACCTCGAAGGGCGCCCGGATCCCGAACCGCGAAGCGGCCACGAACCCGAAGCGCGGGTAGTACGAGGGATGCCCGAGGACCAGCACCAGCGCCTCCCCCCTCGCGCGCGCCGCCGCCAGCAGCGCCCGTACGACGGCACTGCCGGCGCCCGAGCGCTGGACCGCGGGATCGGCGGCCACCGGCGCGAGGGCCAGGGCGGGCACCCCGTCCACCGCGCACCGGGTCAGCAGGGCGTGCGCCGCCACCGACCCGTCGGGGCCCTCGGCCACGTACGACAGCCCCGGCAGCCAGGCCGTCGCGTCGGAGCGCAGCGCGTCCACGAGATCAGCCTCCAGCGGGGTCTCGAACGCCGCCAGGTTGACGGCCCGTACGGCCGCCGCGTCGGCCGCCGTCTCCGGGCGGACCCGCCAGCGGCCCCCGTCCCCGGCGCCGACCGGCGCCAGGACGAAGCCCGTGTACCCGTACTCGCGGCCGTGCCGCTCCCGTACGGCGAGCTCCTCGCGTACGAGGGCCAGCGCGGCCTCCTCGGCCGCGGTGGCCGGCCGGGCCGCCCTGACCCGCTCGCCGAGCGGGCCGTAGTACTCGGCCCAGTCGGAGTCGGGCTGGAGGCGGGTGCCCAGCACCCGGTACCCGGCGGCCCGGGCCGCCGCGACGTTGCGGGCGGTGGAGCGCAGCGGGTACCGCGGGTCCCAGAAGGCCCGGGCTCCGGCCGAGGGCTCGTCGGCGGTCCACTCGCACTCGCTCAGCACGAGCCGGCCGCCGGGGGCGAGCAGGCGCTTCCACTCGGCGAGGGCCCGGTCGAAGCCGAGGAGGTACGCGCTGCCCTCGGCCCACACCAGGTCGAAGGAGCCGTCCGCGAACGCGGCGGAGGGCAGCGCGCCGATGTCCGCGCGCACGGCGCGGACCCGGCCGGTGAGCCCGCGGGCGGCGGCGGCCGTGCGCAGCTCGTCGAGGAACGGCTCGTAGAGGTCGACGGCGGTCACCTCGGCGCGGCCCGCCCCGCCCGCCTCGGCGGCGAGCAGCAGGGCGCTGCGGCCCGGCCCGCAGCCCAGGTCGAGGACGCGGGGCCGCTCGGGCAGCGGTCCGCACAGGGAGAGCAGGTGCCGGGTGGAGGCGTCGGAACCGGGGGACTGCCGCGGCAGCCCGCGGTGCAGCTCCATGAAGGCGTCGAAGGACGATGAAGTGGTGTGGTCGGTCAACGTGAACCCTTGAACGGGGGCTCCGGCCGACGGGGACCGCCCCGGGTGGGATCAGACCCGGGTGGGATCAGAGCCGGCCGGACGCCCGGAAGGAAACGGGGACGTACCGGAGTCCGCTGCGCACGGCAGCGGCCACTGCGACGGTCATCGACCCACCTCTTTCCGCTTCGGCCCTCGTGGGCGCGCCACGTGACCCGTGGACGCCGGCGTCCACCCTAACACCCGGGCCAAAGGGGCCTTAATCGTCCTGAACAGCTGGTGGATGCGCCCTTCCAATCATCCGATAGCCTCTGCCGACAGCCCTGCCGACGTGCTGCCGCCGCCCCACCGGGCCCCCGGCCGTCGGGAATGTCCGTCGCAAGGAGTGAGTTCGTCTGCCGACCGTCATCCTCACCGGCCCGCCGGTACCCGGATCACCGCTCCAGGACGAGCTCCGGTCGCTCGGGTTCGACGTGCGCCCGGTCACCGGCCCCCAGGACACCGCCACCGCCCTCGCCGCAGTACCGGCCGGGGAGCGGGTGGCCGTCGTCGACAGCGGCTTCGTCGGGCACCCGCACGCGCTGCGCCTCGCGCTGACCGACCCGCGCTTCGACGCCTGCGCCGTGACCGGCGCCCTCGCCGTCCAGGCGGGGGCCCGCGCGGCCCTCGACGAGGCGGCCGCCCTGGCCCCGGCCGGCCCCGGCCCCTACGCGGACCGGCTCGCCGCGGCCGTGGAGGCCGCCGGGACCACCGTCCAGCGGCCCGAGCTGGGCAGCCTGGTGGCGGCCGTGCCGGACGGGGAGGCACAGCGCGCCGCCGCCCTCGCCGCGGTCGCGGCCGTGGACGACGAGGCCGTACGCCTGCGCACCGCGGTGAAGTCCCGCGACGGCTTCTTCACCACCTTCTTCATCAGCCCCTACTCGCGCTACATCGCCCGCTGGTGCGCGCGCCGCGGCCTGACCCCGAACCAGGTCACCACCGCCTCCCTGATCACCGCGCTGATTGCGGCGGGCTGCGCCGCCACCGGGGAGCGCTGGGGCTACGTCACCGCCGGCGTGCTGCTGCTCGTCTCCTTCGTCCTGGACTGCACCGACGGGCAGCTCGCCCGCTACTCGCTCCAGTACTCGACGATGGGCGCCTGGCTGGACGCCACCTTCGACCGCGCGAAGGAGTACTCCTTCTACGCGGGCCTCGCGCTCGGTGCGGCCGCGAACGGCGACGACGTGTGGGCCCTCGCCCTCGGCGCGATGATCCTGATGACCTGCCGCCACGTCGTGGACTTCGCGTTCAACGAGGCCAACCACGACGCGACCGCCAACACGAGCCCGACGGCCGCCCTGTCCGACAGGCTCGACAGCGTCGGCTGGACGGTCTGGGTCCGGCGGATGATCATCCTGCCGATCGGCGAGCGGTGGGCCATGATCGCGGTGCTGACCGCGCTCACCAGCCCCCGGACCGTGTTCTACGCCCTGCTCGTCGGCTGCGCCTTCGGCGCCCTCTACACCACCGCCGGCCGGGTGCTGCGCTCCCTGACCCGCAAGGCGCGGAGGACCGACCGGGCCGCCCAGGCCCTGGCCGACCTCGCCGACTGCGGGCCGCTGGCCTCGGTCGGCACCGACCTGGCCAAGGGGCGGCCCGTCGCACCCCTGGCGATGGCCCTCATCGGCACCGTCCTGGTCGTCGGCGACGCCGCGGTGCGGCCGTTCGGCACCGCCGCGCTGATCGGATCCGCGGTGTTCTACGTCATAGCCGCGGGTGCGGCGGTCTCCCGCCCGCTCAAGGGGGCGCTGGACTGGCTCATCCCGCCGGTGTTCCGCTGCGCCGAGTACGTGACCGTGCTGGCGCTCGCCGCGCGCGCCGACGTCCCCGGGGCGCTTCCCGCCGCATTCGGACTGGTCGCGGCGGTCGCCTACCATCACTACGACACGGTCTACCGCATCCGCGGCGGCTCCGGCGCGCCGCCCAGGTGGCTGGTGTGGACGATCGGCGGGCAGGACGGCCGGGTCCTGCTGGCCGTGGTCCTGGCCGCCGTCCTGCCCCGTGACACGCTCCCCGTCGCGTTCACGGCCCTGGCCGTGTTCGTGGCACTCGTGGTGCTCGTGGAGAGCATCCGCTTCTGGGTCTCCTCCGGGGCACCCGCCGTACATGACGAAGGAGAACCAGCATGATCGGCCTCGTCCTCGCTGCCGGTGCCGGACGCCGCCTGCGTCCCTACACCGACACCCTGCCCAAGGCCCTCGTGCCCGTCGGCCCCGAAGGCGACGAGGAAAGCCTCACCGTCCTCGACCTCACCCTCGGCAACTTCGCCGAGGTCGGCCTCACCGAGGTGGCGATCGTCGTCGGCTACCGCAAGGAAGCCGTCTACGCGCGCCGCGAGGCCCTGGAGGCCAAGTACGGCGTCACGATCACGCTGATCGACAACGACAAGGCCGAGGAGTGGAACAACGCCTACTCCCTGTGGTGCGCGCGTGACGTCCTCAAGCAGGGCGTGATCCTCGCCAACGGCGACACCGTCCACCCCGTCTCCGTCGAGAAGACCCTGCTCGCCGCTCGCGGCAACGGCCAGAAGATCATCCTCGCCCTGGACACGGTCAAGAACCTGGCCGACGAGGAGATGAAGGTCGTCACCGCCGACGGGCAGGGGGTGCGGAAGATCACCAAGCTGATGGACCCCGCCGACGCCACCGGCGAGTACATCGGAGTCACCCTCATCGAGCCCGAGGCCGCCGAGCAGCTCGCGGAGGCCCTGAAGACCACCTTCGAGCGGGACCCCGACCTCTACTACGAGGACGGCTACCAGCAGCTCGTCGACGACGGCTTCACCATCGACGTCGCCCCCATCGGCGACGTGAAGTGGGTCGAGATCGACAACCACGACGACCTCGCCAAGGGCCGGACGATCGCATGCCAGTACTGACGCGGCTGATCCCCTCGCCGGTCGTCGTCGACATCAGCCGCGGCGCGATGGACAAGCTGGACGGCATCCTCGCCGACCAGCGGATCTCCGCGTCCGGCCGGCTCGCGGTCGCGATCAGCGGGGGCTCCGGGCAGGCGCTGCGCGCCCGTCTGGAGCCGGCCCTGCCGCTCGCCGACTGGTACCCGGTCGTCGACGGCACCATCGACTCGGCGGTCAAGCTGGCCGACGACATAAAGGGCCGCCGCTACGACGCCGTCGTCGGGCTGGGCGGCGGGAAGATCATCGACGTGGCGAAGTACGCCGCGGCGCGGGTCGGCCTGCCCATGGTGGCCGTCGCCACCAACCTCTCCCACGACGGCATCTGCTCCCCGGTGTCCATCCTGGACAACGACAACGGCCGCGGCTCGTACGGCGTGCCCACGCCGATCGCGATGGTCATCGACCTCGACGTGATCCGCGAGGCCCCGACCCGCTTCATCCGCGCCGGCGTCGGCGACGCGATCTCCAACATCTCGGCCATCGCCGACTGGGAGCTCTCGCACCGCGTCACCGGCGAGGCCGTCGACGGCCTGGCCGCCGCCATGGCCCGCACCGCCGGCGAGTCCGTACTGCGCCACCCCGGCGGATGCGGCGACGACGAGTTCCTCACCGTGCTGTCCGAGGCCCTCGTCCTCTCCGGCATCGCCATGTCGATCAGCGGGGACAGCCGTCCCTCCTCCGGCGCCTGCCACGAGATCAGCCACGCCTTCGACCTGCTCTACCCGGGGCGCTCCGCGCTGCACGGCGAGCAGGTCGGCATCGGCGCCGCCTTCGCCATGCACCTGCGCGGGGCCGCAGAACAGTCCGGCCTGTTCACGGAGGTCCTGCGCCGCCACGGCCTGCCCGTGCTGCCCGAGGAGATCGGGTTCAGCGTGGACGAGTTCGTCGCCGCCGTCGAGTACGCCCCCCAGACCCGCCCGGGACGCTTCACGGTCCTGGAGCACCTCAACCTGTCCGCAGCCGAGATCAGGGACGCTTACGCCGACTATGCCCAGACCATCCGTAGCTGAACTCCGGCCCGTCGTTCACCCGCCGGGCGTCAAGGACCGGCGCAGTGGAGAGCACTGGGGCGGCCGCCTGTATATGCGCGAGGTCTCGCTGCGCATCACCCGGCTCCTGGTCACCACCCGCGTCACGCCCAACCAGCTGACGTACGTGATGACCCTCGCCGGCGTCCTCGCCGCCCCGGCGCTGCTGGTGCCGGGCGTGCCCGGGGCCGTCCTCGGCGTGGTCGCGGTCCAGCTGTACCTGCTGCTCGACTGCGTCGACGGCGAGGTCGCCCGCTGGAAGAAGCAGTTCTCGCTCTCCGGGGTCTACCTGGACCGGGTCGGCGCCTACCTGTGCGACGCGGCCGTCCTCGTCGGCTTCGGCCTGCGCGCCGCCGACCTGTGGGGCGGCGGCCGGATCGACTGGCTGTGGGCCTTCCTCGGAACCCTCGCCGCCCTCGGCGCGATCCTGATCAAGGCCGAGACGGACCTCGTCGGCGTCGCCCGGCACCAGGCCGGCAAGCCCGTGGTCCAGGAGTCCGCCGCGGAGCCGCGCTCCTCCGGCATGGCGCTCGCCCGCCGGGCCGCCGCCGCGCTCAAGTTCCACCGCCTGGTCCTCGGCATCGAGGCCTCCCTGCTGATCCTCGCGCTCGCCGTCGTGGACCAGATCCGCGGAGACCTCTTCTTCACCCGGCTCGGCGTCGCCGTGCTGGCCGGCATCGCGCTGCTGCAGACCCTGCTGCACCTGGTGTCGATCCTGGCCTCCAGCAGGCTCAAGTGACGACGCCGATGCGGCTGGGCGCCGTGATCATCACCATGGGCAACCGCCCCGACGAGCTGAAGGCGCTCCTCGAATCGGTCGCCCGGCAGGAGGGCGACCCCGTCGAGGTGGTCGTCGTCGGCCAGGGCGTGCAGGTCCCCGGCCTCCCGGAGGGCGTGCGCACCGTCGAGCTGCCCGAGAACCTGGGCATCCCCGGCGGCCGCAACGCCGGCATCGAGGCCTTCGGGCCCGGCGGCACCGACGTGGACGCCCTGCTGTTCCTCGACGACGACGGCCTCTTGGAGCGCACGGACACCGCCGAGCTGTGCCGGCAGGCCTTCGCCCGGGACCCGCGGCTGGGGATCGTCAGCTTCCGCATCGCCGATCCGGAGACCGGCACCACCCAGCGCCGCCACGTGCCCCGGCTGCGCGCCTCGGACCCGATGCGCTCCTCCCGCGTGACCACCTTCCTGGGCGGCGCCAACGCCGTCCGCACGAAGGTGTTCGAGCAGGTCGGGACACTGCCCGGGGAGTTCTTCTACGCCCACGAGGAGACCGACCTGGCCTGGCGGGCGCTCGACGCCGGGTGGCTGATCGACTACCGGGCGGACATGGTGCTGCTCCACCCGGCGACGGCTCCCTCCCGGCACGCGGTCTACCACCGTATGGTGGCCCGTAACCGGGTGTGGCTCGCCCGCCGCAACCTGCCCGCCCCGCTGGTCCCGGTCTACCTGGGCGTCTGGCTCGCGCTGACGCTCGTCCGCAGGCCCTCCGTGCCGGCGCTCAAGGCCTGGTTCGGCGGGTTCAAGGAGGGCTGGACCACCCCTTGCGGCCCCCGGCGTCCGATGAGGTGGCGTACGGTCTGGCGGCTGACGCGGCTGGGCCGACCGCCTGTCATCTGACAAGCTCGCGTCTGGGACCATGGGCCCCACCACGGGTCCGGCGTTCCAGCCCCGATGCCCCTCCTGCCGCATCTTGAAGACGGAAAGTTTCAACTTGTGAGTGACACAACCCACGACGGCGCCCTCGCCACGAGCAAGCCGCCGTCCGACGACGCGGGGCTCAGCCCCGCGGAGCTCGCCAGGAAGTACGGCCTGTCCGTCAGTGGCGCGCGGCCCAGCCTGGGCGGATACGTGCGGCAGCTCTGGGGTCGGCGCCACTTCATCATGGCCTTCTCGCGGGCCAAGCTGGTGGCGCAGTACAGCCAGGCCAAGCTGGGCCAGGTGTGGCAGGTGGCGACCCCCCTGCTCAACGCCCTGGTCTACTACCTGATCTTCGGCCTCATCCTGAACGCGGGCCGCGGCATGGAGAAGGGGGTCTACATCCCCTTCCTGGTGATGGGCATCTTCGTCTTCACCTTCACCCAGAGCTCGCTGATGGCCGGCGTCCGGGCGATCCCCGGCAACCTCGGCCTGGTGCGCGCCCTGCACTTCCCGCGCGCCTCCCTGCCGATCTCCTTCTCGATGCAGCAGCTCCAGCAGCTCCTGTACTCGATGATCGTCGTGGTCGTCGTCGCCGTGGCCTTCGGGAACTACCCGCGGCTGTCGTGGCTGCTGGTCATCCCGACGCTGGTGCTGCAGTTCGTCTTCAACACCGGGCTCGCGCTGGTGTTCGCGCGCATGGGGTCCAAGACCCCCGACCTCGCGCAGCTGATGCCCTTCCTCACCCGTACGTGGATGTACGCCTCCGGCGTGATGTTCTCCATCAGCGAGATGCTGAAGGACCGGCCCGCGTGGATCGCGGACGCGCTCCAGTGGAACCCCGCCGCCATCTACATGGACCTGGTCCGCTTCGCGATGATCGACGGCTACGGCCGGGAGAACCTCCCGCCGCACGTCTGGGCCTTCGCCGTCGGCTGGGCCGTCGTGATCGGCATCGGCGGCTTCGTGTACTTCTGGAAGGCTGAGGAGCGTTACGGCCGTGGCTGACAACACCCCGGGGCGCGTCCCCACCGTCATCGCGGACGAGGTGCACATCGTGTACCGCGTCAACACGGGCAGCTCCGGCAAGGGCAGTGCCACCGCCGCGCTGAGCAAGATCCTCCGCCGGGGCAAGGGCGACGCCCCGGGCGTCCGCCGGGTCCACGCCGTGCGGGGCGTCTCCTTCACGGCGTACCGCGGCGAGGCCATCGGCCTCATCGGCTCCAACGGCTCCGGCAAGTCGACCCTGCTGCGCGCCATCGCGGGCCTGCTGCCCTGCGAGTCCGGCAAGGTCTACACCGACGGCCAGCCCTCCCTGCTGGGCGTGAACGCCGCGCTGATGAACGACCTCACCGGCGAGCGCAACGTCGTCCTCGGCGGTCTCGCGATGGGCATGACCCGCGAGCAGATCAAGGAGCGCTACCAGGACATCGTCGACTTCTCGGGGATCAACGAGAAGGGCGACTTCATCTCCCTGCCGATGCGCACCTATTCCTCCGGCATGGCCGCGCGCCTGCGGTTCTCGATCGCCGCCGCCAAGGACCACGACGTCCTGATGATCGACGAGGCGCTGGCCACCGGTGACCGCAGCTTCCAGGTGCGCTCGGAGAACCGCATCCGCGAGCTGCGGGAGAAGGCCGGCACCGTCTTCCTGGTGAGCCACAACAACAAGTCCATCCGCGACACCTGCAGCCGCGTCCTGTGGCTGGAGAAGGGCGAACTCCTGATGGACGGGCCCACCGAGGAAGTGGTCTCGGCGTACGAGAAGGCCAGCGGCCACTGACCCGCGGGTCCCCCCCCGCTCCGGCCCGCAGGCCCCTGCCGCTCACCGCGGCGGGGGCCTCGCCATGGGGGCGGGCGGCGGCGGTGCGCGGGCGAACGGGCGGAGCGGGAGCTTCCGGAGCGGGCGGCCGACATTCCGGGGCGCGGAGGAGCACCCCGAAGGCTCCCGCGGCGTTGTACAGCGTAAGCTGGACCAGTTCTCAATCGCGCCAAGAGGGGACGATTCCCCGCAGCCGGCCCCGTGGGGATACCCCCGGGTAAGGTCCGGCGGCGTGTCCGAAATAGGATGACTTGGGTCGGCAGTGTAGAACGGGAGACGTGACGGCAATGGCTACGGGAATTCTCCGGCCCCCAGGCACAGCGGCCGTCCCCGCCCCGGGCGGCGGGCGGTGACCCCCGGGCACGGCATCCGTCCCGCGCCGGCCGGCGCAGGCACCCCCGACCCGCTCCCCGCGCGGGCCACCCTCGACAAGGCCGCGGCGGAGAACTTCCCCGTCGCCCCCGCCTTCCTCCCGCGCGCCTGGCGCGAGGGCCTCATGGCGGTCTACGGGTACGCCCGCCTGGTCGACGACATCGGCGACGGCGACCTCGCCCCCGGCGGCCGCGACGCCGTGCTCCTCGGCCTCGACCCGGCCGCCGCCGACGACCGGCCCGCCATGCTCGACGCCTTCGAGGCCGACCTGCTGCGCGTCTTCGGCGGCTCCGACGGCCCCCCGCGCCACCCCCTGCTGCTGGCCCTGCAACCCGTCGTGCGCGAGCGCGGCCTCACCCCCGAGCCCTTCCTCGGGCTGATCGAGGCCAACCGCCAGGACCAGCGGGTCAGCCGCTACGAGACGTACGGCGAACTCCTCGCGTACTGCGAACTGTCCGCCAACCCGGTCGGACGCCTCGTGCTCTCCCTCACCGGCACCAGCACCCCCGAGCGCATCCGCCGCTCCGACGCCGTGTGCACCGCCCTGCAGATCGCCGAACACCTTCAGGACGTCACCGAGGACCTCGGCCGCGACCGGATCTACCTCCCGGCCGAGGACATGCGCCGCTTCCACGTCGCCGAGGCCGACCTGAAGGCCCCGTCCGCCGGAGCGTCCGTACGCGCCCTGATCGCCTTCGAGGCCGAACGCACGCGCGATCTCCTGAATGAAGGCACCCCGCTCGTGGGTAGCGTCCACGGCAGGCTACGGCTGTTGCTCGCGGGATTCGTGGGAGGGGGGCGCGCCGCCCTGCGAGCGATCTCCGCCGTCGGCTTCGACGTGCTGCCCGGCCCGCCCAAGCCCACCCGGAGCCTCCTGCTCCGCGAGGTGGCCGCCGTCCTGCGTACAGCGCCGAGAAAGAGGTGAGCCCGAACGTGGAGGGCCCCGCACACGCGTCAGCACCGTCCGCCCAGGTCCTCGCGGCCTACAGCTACTGCGAGGCCGTCACCGGCACCCAGGCGCGCAACTTCGCGTACGGCATCCGGCTGCTGCCCACCGACAAGCGGCACGCCATGTCCGCGCTGTACGCCTTCTCGCGGCGCGTCGACGACATCGGCGACGGCCCCCTCCAGCCCGCGGCCAAGCTGGCCCGGCTGGAGGAGACCCGCGCCCTGCTCGGCCGGATCCGCGCCGAGGAGGTCGACGAGGACGACACCGACCCGGTCGCCGTCGCCCTCGCCCACGCCGCGCGCCGCTTCCCCATCCCGCTCGGCGGCCTCGACGAACTCATCGACGGCGTCCTGATGGACGTACGCGGCGAGGAGTACGAGACCTGGGAGGACCTCCAGGCCTACTGCCGCTGCGTGGCCGGCGCCATCGGACGGCTCTCGCTCGGCGTGTTCGGCACCGTGGGCCCCGCGGACCGCGCCGACGAGTACGCCGACACCCTGGGCCTGGCCCTCCAGCTCACCAACATCCTGCGCGACGTCCGCGAGGACGCCGGCAACGGCCGCACCTACCTGCCCGCCGAGGACCTCGCCAAGTTCGGCTGCTCCGAAGGCTTCCGAGCCGGCCGGATGCCGGCGGGCGCCGACTTCGCCGGGCTCGTGCACCACGAAGTGCGGCGCGCGCGGGCCCTGTTCGCCGAGGGATACCGGCTCCTGCCGATGCTCGACCGGCGCAGCGGCGCCTGCGTCGCCGCGATGGCCGGCATCTACCGCCGCCTCCTGGACCGCATCGAGCGCGAACCCGAGGCGGTGCTGCGCGGGCGCGTCTCGCTGCCGACCCACGAGAAGGCGTACGTGGCCGTGCGCGGCCTGTCCGGCCTCGACGCCCGCACCGTCTCCCGCCAGAGCACCCGGAGGCGCACCTGATGCCCCCGACCACGACCCCGGCCGCGCCGCACCCCGGCCCTGCGGGCCGCCGCACCACACGGGAGGCCTCATGAGCGCCGGCGCGACCGCCGGGAACGACCGCCGCGCCGTCGTCATCGGCGGCGGACTCGCGGGCGTCACGGCCGCGCTCGAACTCGCCGACGCCGGACTGCGGGTCACCCTCCTCGAAGGGCGCCCGCGCCTCGGCGGGCTCGCGTTCTCCTTCAAGCGCGGCGACCTGACCGTCGACAACGGCCAGCACGTCTACCTGCGCTGCTGCACCGCCTACCGGTGGTTCCTCGACCGGGTCGACGGCGCGGCCCTCGCCCCGCTCCAGGACCGGCTCGACGTACCCGTCCTCGACGCGGCCCACCCCGGCGGCCCCCGCCTCGGACGGCTGCGCCGCAGCGCCCTGCCCGTGCCCCTGCACCTGGCCGCCTCACTGGCCGCCTACCCGCACCTCTCCCTCCCCGAGCGGCTGGCCGTCGGACGCGCCGCCCTCGCGCTGCGCCGGCTCGACCCCGCCGACCCGGCGCTCGACGGCCTCGACTTCGCCACCTGGCTCGCCCGCCACGGGCAGTCCCGGCGCACCGTCGAGGCCCTGTGGGACCTCGTCGGCATCGCCACCCTCAACGCCACCGCCGACCGGTGCTCGCTGGGCCTGGCCGCCATGGTCTTCAAGACCGGCCTGCTCTCCGAGAACGGCGCCGCCGACATCGGCTGGGCCAGGGTCCCGCTCGGCGACCTGCACGACACCCTCGCCCGCAAGGCCCTCGACGCCGCCGGCGTACGCACCGAACTGCGAGCCCGCGTCACCGCCGTCTCCCGTACCGGCGACGGGAGCTGGCGGGTCGACACCGAGGGCGAGTCCCTGGAGGCGGGCACCGTCGTCTTCGCCGTCCCGCAGCGCGAGGCGCACGCCCTGCTGCCCGCCGGAGCGCTGGCCGACCCCGACAAGCTCCTCGACATCGGCACCGCCCCCATCCTCAACGTCCACGTCGTATACGACCGCAAGGTGCTCAAGCAGCCCTTCTTCGCCGCGCTCGGCACTCCCGTCCAGTGGGTCTTCGACCGCACCGACGCCTCCGGACTCACCGACGGCGGCCAGTACCTGGCCCTGTCCCAGTCGGCCGCCCAGGACGACATCGACGAGCCCGTCTCCGCCCTGCGCGCCACCTACCTGCCCGAGCTGGAACGGCTGCTGCCGGCGGCCCGCGGCGCGAAGGTACGGGACTTCTTCGTCACCCGCGAGCGGACCGCCACCTTCGCCCCCAGCCCCGGCGTCGGCCGGCTGCGCCCCGGCCCCCGCACCGACACGCCGGGCCTCTACCTCGCCGGTGCGTGGACCGCCACCGGCTGGCCCGCGACCATGGAGAGCGCCGTCCGCAGCGGTCTGGGCGCGGCCCACGCCGCGCTGGCCGCTCTCGGCCGCCCCCGCGAACACCCGCTGCAGGAGGCGGTATGAGCACCACGACCACCAGCACCACCGGCACAGCACGTACAGGAACCAGAGGAGAGCCAGTGAACCCGGGGAACCCGGCTGTCGAGAACACGGATGCCGGCACGGGCGCAGCCGGAGGGGGAGTGGAGAAGGCCGACACCCTCGCCCTCCTGGAACGCGGCCGCACGCTGTCGACGCCCGTGCTCCGCGCGGCGGTGAGCCGGCTCGCGGCGCCCATGGACACCGTCGCCGCCTACCACTTCGGCTGGATCGACGCCCAGGGCAACGCGGCGGACGGCGACGGCGGCAAGGCCGTGCGCCCCGCCCTGGCGCTGCTGTCCGCCGAGGCGGCCGGCGCCGCAGCCGAGGTCGGCGTCCCCGGGGCCGTCGCCGTCGAGCTCGTCCACAACTTCTCGCTGCTGCACGACGACCTGATGGACGGCGACGAGCAGCGCCGCCACCGCGACACGGTGTGGAAGGTGCACGGCCCCGCCCTCGCCATCCTGGTCGGCGACGCCCTGTTCGCCCTCGCCAACGAGGTGCTGCTGGAACTCGGCACCGTCGAGGCCGGGCGTGCCACCCGCCGCCTGACCACCGCCAGCCGCAAGCTCATCGACGGCCAGGCCCAGGACATCTCGTACGAGCACCGCGAGCGCGTCAGCGTCGAGGAATGCCTCGAGATGGAGGGGAACAAGACCGGAGCCCTGCTCGCGTGCGCGGTGTCCATCGGCGCCGTGCTGGGCGGTGCCGACGACCGCACCGCCGACAAGCTGGAGGAGTACGGCTACCACCTCGGCCTCGCCTTCCAGGCCGTCGACGACCTCCTCGGCATCTGGGGCGACCCGGAGTCCACGGGCAAGCAGACCTGGAGCGACCTGCGCCAGCGCAAGAAGTCCCTGCCCGTCGTCGCGGCCCTCGCGGCGGGCGGACCCGCATGTGAGGAGCTCGCGACGCTGCTCGCGGCGGACGCCAAGAGCAACGACTTCGAGAACTTCTCCGAGGAGGAGTTCGCCCACCGCGCCGCGCTCATCGAGGCCGCCGGCGGCCGCCAGTGGACCGCCGACGAGGCGCGCCGCCAGCACGCCGTCGCCATCCGCGCGCTCGACGAGGTCGACATGCCGCAGCGCGTGCGCGAGCAGCTCGTCGCCCTCGCCGACTTCGTCGTCGTGCGCAAGAGGTGACCATCGCCGAAATGTGGATATGAATCGCGAGTCGCCGGCCGGAGGCGCCCCTTAGGGCCCCCGGCCGACGGCAGACCCGGGCACAGCCGAAGCACTGTACGAAGGGGAAGCCATGACAGCGACGACCGACGGCGGCGGTGCGACGACCGACGGCGCGGATCCACGACACGAGAGCGCGCCGGCCATGGGCGCCGTGGCCGCCCTCGCCGCCGCCGCGCCCGCCGGTGAATCCGGCCTGCTGCGGGACGTCCGGCAGGCCGCCGACCGGGCCATCGGCGAGCTGCTCGCCCGCCAGGACCCGGCCGGCTGGTGGAAGGGCGACCTCCAGACCAACGTCACCATGGACGCGGAGGACCTGCTGCTGCGGCAATTCCTCGGCATCCGCGACGAAGCCGTCACCCACGCCGCCGCCCTGTTCATCCGCGGCGAGCAGAACGCCGACGGCACCTGGGCCACCTTCCACGGCGGACCGCCCGAACTCTCCGCCACCGTGGAGGCGTACGTCGCCCTGCGCCTGGCCGGCGACCCGCCCGACGCCCCGCACATGGCCCGCGCCTCGGCCTGGATCCGGGCCCACGGCGGCATCGCCGCCGCGCGGGTCTTCACCCGCATCTGGCTGGCCCTGTTCGGCTGGTGGAACTGGGAGCACCTGCCGGAGCTGCCGCCCGAGCTGGTCTTCCTGCCCTCCTGGATGCCGCTCAACATCTACGACTTCGGTTGCTGGGCCCGCCAGACGATCGTCCCGCTCACCGTCGTCTCCGCGCTGCGGCCCGTCCGCCCCGCGCCCTTCGCGCTCGACGAACTTCACACCGACGCGCGCGACCCGAACCCGGCCGCGCCCCCCGCGCCGCTGGCCAGCTGGGACGGGGCCTTCCAGCGGATGGACAAGGCCCTGCACCTCTACCGGCGCTTCGCCCCGCGCCGGCTGCGCAAGGCGGCCATGGACTCCGCCGCCCGCTGGATCATCGAACGCCAGGAGAACGACGGCTGCTGGGGCGGCATCCAGCCGCCCGCCGTGTACTCGGTCATCGCCCTGCACCTGCTCGGCTACGACCTGGAGCACCCGGTGATGCGGGCCGGGCTGGAATCCCTCGACCGCTTCACCGTCTGGCGCGAGGACGGCGCCCGGATGGTCGAGGCCTGCCAGTCCCCGGTCTGGGACACCTGCCTCGCCGCCATCGCCCTGGCCGACGCCGGCCTGCCCCCCGACCATCCCGCGCTGGTCCGGGCCGCCGACTGGATGCTCGGCGAGGAGATCCGCCGCCCCGGCGACTGGGCCGTCCGCCGGCCCGCCCTCGAACCCGGCGGCTGGGCCTTCGAGTTCCACAACGACAACTACCCCGACATCGACGACACCGCCGAGGTGGTCCTGGCCCTGCGCCGCATCCGCCACCCCGAACCGGCGAAGGTCGAGGCCGCCATCGCCCGCGGGGTGTCCTGGACCGTCGGGATGCAGTCGAAGAACGGCGCCTGGGCCGCCTTCGACGCCGACAACACCAGCCCCTTTCCCAACCGGCTGCCCTTCTGCGACTTCGGCGAGGTCATCGACCCGCCCTCGGCGGACGTCACCGCCCACGTGGTGGAGATGCTCGCCGCGGAGGGCCGGGCCGCCGACCCCCGCGCCCGGCGGGGCATCGCCTGGCTGCTGGCCGAACAGGAGCCCGACGGCTCCTGGTTCGGCCGCTGGGGCACCAACTACGTCTACGGGACGGGCTCCGTGGTCCCGGCCCTCACCGCCGCCGGGTTCGCACCCGCGCACCCCGCCCTCCGGCGGGCCGTGCGCTGGCTGGAATCCGTACAGAACGAGGACGGCGGCTGGGGCGAGGACCAGCGCTCCTACCAGGACCCCTCCTGGGCCGGGAAGGGCGCCTCGACCGCCTCGCAGACCGCGTGGGCGCTGATGGCCCTGCTGTCGGCGGGGGAGCGCGAGAGCCGGGCCGTCGAGCGGGGACTGGCGTACCTGGTGCGGACCCAGCACCCCGACGGCACGTGGGACGAGCCGTACTTCACCGGCACCGGCTTCCCCTGGGACTTCTCCATCAACTACCACCTCTACCGGCAGGTGTTCCCGCTCACCGCCCTCGGCCGGTACCTCCACGGAGAACCGTTCGGCCCCGGGCGCAGGCACCCCGCCGCGGCCGGTGGGTCCTGATGCCCGCCGCAGCGGAGCCCCCGCCGCCGCTGTTGGTCGCCTGCGCCCTGCGCATCGAGCAGGCGGCCCTGCGCAGCGCGGGCCGCGCCGGACCCGTGCCCGGCGCCCTGCTGCGCACCGGCATGGGCCCCCGCGCGGCCGAGCGGGCCGTGGCCCGGGCCCTGGAGCGGCCCGGGATGCGCCGGGCGGCCGTCCTCGCCACCGGTTTCTGCGCCGGCCTGGTCCCCGGCATGCACCCCGGGGACCTGGTCGTCGCCGAGGAGACCCGCGACCCCCGCGGGGTGGTCACCTGCACCGGGACCGCCCTGCTCGCCGGCGCCCTGGCCCGCGCCGTCCCCGGCCGGACCGTACACACCGGCGCTCTGACCGGCTCCGACCACGTCGTACGCGGCCAGGAGCGCGCGCAGCTGCGCGCCACCGGCGCCGTCGCCGTCGACATGGAGTCCGCGGCCACCCTGTGGACCGCCGCAGCACCGGGCCGTCCCGTTGCCGCCGTCCGGGTGGTCGTGGACGCTCCGGAGCACGAGCTCGTCCGCATCGGCACGGTACGGGGTGGAATATCTGCCTTCCGTGTCCTGCGCGCCCTACTGCCCGCGTTCCACGAATGGCACCGTTCGTTACTGCTCCCCAGGAGGTGAACCAGATGGCCATGCCGTTGCGACAGTCCATCAGGGTCGGGACCTATCTTCTCGAACAGAAGCTCCGCAAGCGCGAGAAGTTCCCGCTGATCGTCGAGCTGGAACCGCTCTACGCCTGCAACCTCGCCTGCGAGGGCTGCGGGAAGATCCAGCACCCGGCCGGGGTGCTCAAGCAGCGCATGCCCGTCGCCCAGGCGGTCGGCGCCGTGCTGGAGTCCGGCGCGCCGATGGTCTCCATCGCGGGCGGCGAACCCCTGATGCACCCGCAGATCCACGAGATCGTGCGCCAGCTGGTGGCGAAGCGGAAATACGTCTTCCTCTGCACCAACGCCCTGCTGCTCCGCAAGAAGATCGAGAAATTCACCCCTTCCCCCTACTTCGCCTTCGCCGTCCACATCGACGGACTGCGCGAACGCCACGACGAATCGGTGGCCAAGGAGGGCGTCTTCGACGAGGCGGTCGCGGCCATCAAGGAGGCCAAGCGCCGCGGATTCCGGGTGACCACAAACTCCACCTTCTTCAACACCGACACCCCGCAGACGATCATCGAAGTACTGAACTACCTCAATGACGACCTCCAGGTCGACGAGATGATGATCTCGCCCGCCTACGCCTACGAAAAGGCACCCGACCAGGAGCACTTCCTGGGCGTCGAGCAGACCCGGGAACTCTTCAAGAAGGCCTTCGCGGGCGGCAACCGGCGGCGCTGGCGGCTCAACCACTCGCCGCTCTTCCTGGACTTCCTCGAAGGCAAGGCCGATTTCCCCTGCACCGCCTGGGCCATTCCCAATTACTCGCTCTTCGGCTGGCAGCGCCCCTGCTACCTGATGAGCGACGGCTACGTGCCCACGTACCGGGAGCTGATCGAGGACACCGACTGGAGCAAGTACGGCCGCGGGAAGGACCCGCGCTGCGCGAACTGCATGGCGCACTGCGGCTACGAGCCCACCGCCGTCCTCGCCACCATGGGGTCGCTGAAGGAGTCGCTGCGCGCGGCCCGCGAGACCGTGGGCGGGAACCGGGACGCGTCCGCATGACCCCCGCACAGGGCGGGCCGGGCGGCTTCGACCTCGCCGCGCTGCTGGCCGAGCGCGGCGGGGAGCGCTACGAGCTGCACGCCCGCCACCTCAACCACCAGCTGCCCCGCATGCTGCACACCATCGGCTTCGACAAGGTCTACGAGCGGGCCGAGGGCGCCCACTTCTGGGACGCCGAGGGCAACGACTACCTCGACATGCTCGCCGGGTTCGGGGTGATGGGCCTGGGCCGGCACCACCCGGTCGTACGCCGGGCCCTGCACGACGTCCTGGACGCCCAGCTCGCCGACCTGACCCGCTTCGACTGCCAGCCGCTGCCCGGGCTGCTGGCCGAGAAGCTGCTGTCGTACAGCCCCCACCTCGACCGGGTCTTCTTCGGCAACAGCGGCACCGAGGCGGTGGAGACCGCCCTGAAGTTCGCCCGGTACGCCACCGGGCGGCCCAGGGTCCTCTACTGCGACCACGCCTTCCACGGGCTGACCACGGGCTCGCTGTCGGTCAACGGCGAAGGCGGCTTCCGCGACGGCTTCGCCCCGCTGCTCCCCGACACGAAGATCGCGCTCGGGGACCTGGCCGCGCTCGAGCGCGAGCTCGCGCGCGGGGACGTGGCCGCCTTCGTGGTCGAACCGGTCCAGGGCAAGGGGGTGCACGCCGCCCCGCCCGGCTTCCTGCGCGCTGCGCAGGAGCTGCTGCACCGGCACAAGGCGCTGCTGATCGCCGACGAGGTGCAGACGGGCCTCGGACGTACCGGTGACTTCTACGCGTACCAGCACGAGCCGGGCGTGGAGCCGGACCTGGTGTGCGTGGCCAAGGCCCTCTCCGGCGGCTACGTGCCCGTCGGCGCGACCCTGGGCAAGGACTGGATCTTCCAGAAGGTGTACTCGTCCATGGACCGGGTGCTGGTGCACTCGGCCAGCTTCGGCTCCAACGCGCAGGCGATGGCGGCCGGGCTGGCGGTGCTCTCCGTCATGGACGACGAGCAGCTGGTGGCCAACGCCCGGGCGATGGGCGACCTGCTGCGCGGGCGGCTCGCGGCGCTCGTGGACGAGTACGAGCTGCTGCACGAGGTGCGCGGGCGTGGGCTGATGATCGGCATCGAGTTCGGCAAGCCCTCCTCGCTCGGCCTGCGCAGCCGCTGGGCGGTGCTCCAGGCGGCCCGCAAGGGGCTGTTCGCCCAGATGGTCGTGGTGCCGCTGCTGCGCAAACACCGGATCCTCACCCAGGTCTCCGGGGACCACCTGGAGGTCATCAAGCTCATCCCGCCGCTCGTCGTGGACGAGGCCGACGTGGAGCGCTTCGTCGGGGCCTTCCGGGAGGTCATGGACGAGGCGCACGGCGGGGGCGGGCTCATGTGGGACTTCGGCAGGACGCTGGTGAAGCAGGCGGTCGGCAACCGCTGAGCCGACGACCGCCGGGCCGGCTGTCCGGGGGCCGGCGGGGCCGTATCCGGTCCCCGCCGGCCCTCTTTCCGGAGGGTCAGTCCAGGAGCCGGTCCCGCAGCAGGCCGAGGGAGGCGGGGGCGAGCCCGAGCCCCTCGGCGAGGTAGCGGTCCGCCCCGCCCCACAGCTCGTCGATGGTCGCGAAGGCCGCCAGCAGGTACTCCGCGCGGGCGTCGAACAGCGGGGCCAGCAGCTCCGTCACCTCGGGGGCGCGGGCCTCGGGAGTGTCGGTGCCGCGGCGCACCCGGTAGCGGTTGTGCGGGGCGTTCGACTCCAGGTAGTCCGCCACGATGGCCTCGCGCTCCACGCCCAGCGCGAGCAGCGTCACCGCGATCGACAGCCCCGCCCGGTCCTTGCCCGCCGCGCAGTGCATCAGCGCCGGGACGCTGTCCTCGGCCAGCGCGTGCAGGACGCGGCCGTGCTCGGCGGTGCGGGTGCGGATGATCGTGCGGTACGACTCCGCCATGCGGGCGGCCCCCCTGCCCCCGCCCAGCAGGCCGCGGAGCTGTTCGAGGTCGCCTTCGCGGACCATCGTCCAGAACTCCCGGCCGTCGGCGGGGTCCGTCAGCGGGATGTTCACGTTCAGCACGCCCGGCAGTTCGACGTCCGGGCCCTCCAGGGCCTGGTCGACCGCGTTGCGGAAGTCGAAGACGGTGTGCAGGCCCAGCGATGCGAGGAATTCTGTATCGGTTTCGGTGGCATGCGCGAGATGTCCGCTTCGAAACAGTCGTCCCGGCCTGACCCTTCGTCCGTCCGCGGTCGGCAGCCCGCCCACGTCACGGAAGTTGCGCACTCCGGTCAGCTGCGCACCGGGCTCGGGGGCGGCCGGAAGGGGCTGGGGTATCTGCTGGGTCACGTGTACTCCTCCGCGTGGTCCTGGGGTGTCCGAATTGGTCCGGTTGGGAGCAACTTGCCATAGGTGGAGGCGAGATCGGGCCATGCCCCGTGAGCCAGATCATACGGTGACCGTGCGTGCCTGATCACGGGAATCGAATTCCCTCGTGGGAGCGGTTGTTGAGGGTACGGAATGGACGCAGGGTGACCGTAATTCCATTGATCCCCCATATCTGCGATTCCGTCAGAGAATTCGTGGCTTGTTGCCCGGCGCCCGCCTCGATTACCTTCGCGATCGATCCGGGTGGACCGCCTAATCCTGCCGCCGCCCGGGAACCGCACCCGACCACCGCGCGCGGCAGGAGCGGGGGAACCAGGTAGGCCGCTGCTCCGGAGCATGTCCGGTGCAGCTCGGGGTGAAGCCGAAACCGTGCTCCGCACGTATGGCCGGACATCTCCAGTCCGAACCCGACAGCTCACCTCGCAGGCGCCGGAGAGGAATTCGCCATGCCCGCAAAGGGTAAGCACCGCCGTCCGAAGTCCAGTTCGATATCCCGCGGTTTCGCCGTGGCCGGAACCGGCGGGGCGGCCCTCGCCCTCCCGCTGATGGGTGCCGCCGGCGCCCACGCCGCCCCGGCGGCCGTGCCCGCGAAGACCGCCCCCGCGCACCACGCGCAGGCCCCCCAGGCGCTGACCGCCGCGCCCGCCGCCGCGTCCGCCGTCTACACGGTGGTGCCGGGCGACTACCTCTCGAAGATCGCCGCCGAGCGCCACCTGGACGGCGGCTGGGAGAGGCTGTACGCCGACAACCGCGAGGCCGTCGGCGAGGACCCCTCCCTCATCCACCCCGGCCTGAAGCTCACCCTCGGCGGCGTCGGCGGCCAGGTCCAGACTCCCGCCCCGAAGGCTCCTGCGGCCCCGGCCGAGGAATCCTCGAGCGATGCTCCGGCCGCCTCCGAGGACACGGCCGACTCGGCCCCGGCCGCGAAGGGCTCCGGCGGGGCGTCCGCCAAGGGCTCCGGCGGCAAGGCCGGCCGGACGTCCGGCAGCCAGGCCGCCCAGGGCTCCGGCGCCGCGGCCAAGAGCGAGAAGGCCCCGGCGCCCGCAGCGCCCGCCACCTCCTCCGGGTTCACCGCCCCCGTCGGCGGCGGCATCTCCACGCAGTACCGGGCGAGCGGTGCCATGTGGTCCTCCGGCTACCACACCGGCGTCGACTTCATCGCGAGCACGGGCACCACGGTCAAGGCCGTCGGCGCGGGCACCGTGGTCTCCGCAGGCTGGGGCGGCGCCTACGGCAACGAGGTCGTCATCAGGCACGCCGACGGCAAGTACTCCCAGTACGGCCACCTCTCCTCGCTGTCCGTCTCGGCGGGCCAGAGCGTCACCGGCGGCCAGCGCATCGGCCTCTCCGGCGCGACCGGCAACGTGACCGGCCCGCACCTGCACTTCGAGATCCGTACGGGCCCGTCCTACGGCTCCGACATCGACCCGCTCGGCTACCTCCGCTCCAAGGGCGTGAGCATCTGACGGCACCCGCCGTCGGCACCGTGACGCGTGTGGGGCCGGGACCCGAGGGGGGTCCCGGCCCCACGCGTACTTATTCCTTATCCCCCGCGTGGTATAGATCACGGTCTGTCAACCCCTCATTACGTTGGCGTAGGTTGGTTGCCAAGGTGAAGGATGTCGTCCCGTGGCAGCGACGAAGACGACACTCAAGACCATCGGCTCGTACGCGGCGATCGGGGACAGCTTCACCGAGGGCGTGGGGGACCCGGGACCCGGGGATTCATATCTCGGCTGGGCGGACCGGCTCGCCGTACTCCTGGCCGATCAGCGCGAAGAACACGACTTCCGCTACGCGAATCTGGCCGTGCGGGGGAAACTTCTCGACCAGATCGTGGCCGAGCAGGTCCCGAGGGCCAGGGAACTCGCACCCGACCTCGTCACCTTCTGCGCGGGGGGCAACGACATCATCCGTCCCGGCAGCGACCCGGACGACGTGGCGGAGCGGTTCGAGGCGGCCGTGGCCGACCTCACCCGGTCCGTCGGGCTCGTGATGGTCACGACCGGCTTCGACACCCGGGGCGTGCCCGTCCTCAAACACCTGCGGGGCAAGGTCGCGACGTACAGCGCGCACGTCCGCTCCATCGCCGACCGGTACGGGTGCCCCGTCCTCGACCTGTGGTCCCTCAAGTCCGTACAGGACCGGCGGGCCTGGGACGGCGACCGGCTGCACCTCTCGCCCGAGGGGCACACCCGCGTCGCCCTGCGCGCCGCGCAGGTGCTCGGCTACGCGGTGCCGACCGACCCGGACCAGCCCTGGCCGCCGGTCCCGCCGCGCGGGTCGGTGGACGTGACCCGGGACAACATCCAGTGGGCCCGTGAACACCTCGTGCCCTGGATCGGCCGCCGGCTGCGCGGGGAGTCCTCCGGCGACCACGTCGAGGCCAAGCGCCCGGACCTGCTGCCGCTGTAGCGGGGGAGGGGCCGGCTGCGGCGGCGCCGCGCCGGCCCGCCGGCGCCCACGGCAAGGCGGACCCCGCGCTGCGGAATCATGGGGAGCCGGTGTGCGTTGGGACGGTCGTAGTCGTACGACCGTCCCACCTCATCCTGCACCTTCCCAGGAGGCGCCTTGACCGGCTCCCGACCCCTGCGTCCCCGGCTGCGCGCCCTGCGGCCCGAAGCCTTCGGCGCGGACCCCTCCGGCGCACGGCTGGAGCGGATCCTGCGCTCGCCGAACTTCGCCGACGGCGTCTTCCAGAACCCGGTCGGGGCCCGGACCAGGCCTTCCGGATCGATGGCCGAGTTCGCCAGGACCTACTTCCAGAAGGAGCAGCGGGTCCGGCGCGGTCCCGGCGCGCCGATCCCCGTCTACCCGACCACCCTCGCCGAGCTGGCCAAGCCGCCCGTGAGCGGACTGCGCCTGACCTGGATGGGCCACTCCAGCGTGCTCGCGGAGATCGACGGCCGCCGGGTGCTCTTCGACCCCGTGTGGGGCGAGCGCTGCTCCCCCTTCCCCTTCGCCGGGCCCAAGCGGCTCCACCCCGTCCCGGTGCCGCTGGCCTCGCTGGGCGACGTCGACGTCGTCGTGATCTCCCACGACCACTACGACCACCTCGACCTCCCCACGATCAAGGCCCTGGCCGGCACGGACACGGTCTTCGCCGTCCCGCTGGGCGTCGGCGCGCACCTCGAGCGCTGGGGCGTCCCGGCGGACCGGCTGCGCGAGCTCGACTGGAACGAGGCCACCGAGGTCGCCGGGCTCACCCTCACGGCCACTCCCGCCCGCCACTTCTGCGGACGCGGCCTGCGCAACCAGCAGTTCACCCTGTGGGCCTCCTGGGTCGTCGCCGGCGGGGAGCACCGGATCTACCACAGCGGGGACACCGGCTACTTCCCCGGCTTCGAGGAGATCGGTGGCCGGCACGGGCCCTTCGACGCCACGATGATCCAGATCGGCGCCTACTCGGAGTACTGGCCCGACATCCACATGACCCCCGAGGAGGGCATGCGGGCCCACCTCGACCTCCAGGGCGGTGTCCCGCACGGCACGATGCTGCCGATCCACTGGGGCACCTTCAACCTGGCCCCGCACCCGTGGGAGGAGCCCGGCGAGGGGACCCTCGCCGCCGCCGGCGCGGCCGGCGCGGCCGTCGCCCTGCCGATCCCGGGCCAGCCCTTCGAGCCCGGCGCGCCCGACGCCCCGGCCGCACCCTGGTGGCGGCCCTTCACGGCCACCGCCCGGGCCGCCGGCGTGACCGCCCCGGCAGCGGCGGCGGGCCCGGCCCGCTCCGCCGCCCCCGACGGAGCCCGCGCGCCCGCCCTCCTCCAGGACGACCTCGACCTGGCGCGCGAACGCTGACGTCCCCGCCGCTGCCACGGCCCGCCCCGTTATGGCGGGAGCGGGCCGTGGCCGACGTCATCCGGACCGGCCCGGCGCCGGCGGCAGCGCCCAGCGCAGCGCCCAGGTCACGGCGTGACCCCCGGCGCGGGCCGCCGGGGCCGGTATCCACGCGACCACGTGCGCCGGGCCGGGCCGGACGGCCGCCCTCGCCCAGGGCGGCAGGAGCTCCACGGCCGCCGCGGCCAGCAGCGCGTACGGCAGCCGGGCCGCCCCCGGCAGCGGCGGATCGGTCAGCAGAAACCGGGCGGTGTCCCGGGAAGCCGCCGTCGGCCGCAGCGAGGGACGGTACGCGGCCATCCGCAGCGCCAGCTCCCGCTCGTCCTCCGGCGGCCGCTCCGCGCCCAGGGCCCTGGCCACCCGGGCGGTGTCGGCGAGGTAGGCGTCGCGGCCCGAGGGGCTCAGCGGATGCCGGCCGTACCGCTGGTGGGCCCGCAGGAAGCAGTACGCCTCGGCGACGTGCACCCAGGTCAGCAGCTCCGGGTCGTCGGCCCGGTACGGCATCCCGTCGGCCGTCCGGCCCCGGATCCGCGCGTGCACCTCCCGGACCCGGTCCACGGCCGCCGTCGCGTCGGCGCTCGTGCCGAAGGTGGTGACCGCCAGGAAGGTGCTGGTGCGCTGCAGCCGCCCCCACGGGTCGCCCCGGTACCCCGAGTGCGCGGCCACGGCCGCCATCGCGAGGGGGTGCAGCGACTGGAGGAGCAGGGCCGCCAGACCGCCGATGAACATCGACGCGTCCCCGTGGACCTGCCGCACCGGCCGTCCCGGCCCGAACCACCGGGGTCCGGGAGCGCCGTGGATCCGCTCCCGGTTGCGCGCGCCGTCGGGCCCGGCGACGCGCAGGAAAACCGCCTCGCCGGCGTGCCGCCTCAGCTGCCGGACGGCGGCCGTCGCCCGGGTCATGGGGCCAGTATGCGCCCGGCCGGGTCGGGCGCGGAGTTCGGGGTAAGCGCGCGGCATGGAAGCCAAAGAGACCACTCCGCTGCGCGCCGTCGCGCTCGTCTGCACGCTGACGCCCTCGCCCGCCCCCTCCAGCTCGCAGCTGCTGGCCGAACAGACCATGGCCGCCCTCGCGGACCACGGCGTATCGGGCAAGACCATCCGTGTGGTCGACCACGACGTGCGCCCCGGCGTACGGACCGACATGGGGGACGGTGACGCGTGGCCCGAGATCCGCGAGACCATCCTCGGCACCGACATCCTGATCCTCTCCACGCCGATCTGGCTCGGCCACCCCGCCAGCGTCGCCCAGCGGGTCCTGGAGCGCCTCGACGCCGAACTGGGCGAGAGCGACGAGGAGGGCCGCCCGCTCACCTACGGCAAGGTCGCCGGCATCTGCGTCGTCGGCAACGAGGACGGTGCCCACAAGGTCAGTGCCGACCTCTTCCAGGGGCTGAACGACGTCGGTTTCACCCTCCCGGCGAACGCCGTCACGTACTGGGTCGGCGAGGCCATGCAGGGAACGGACTACCAGGACCTCGACGAGACCCCGAAGAAGACCGCGGCCACCACCGCCACCCTGGCCGCCAACGCCGCCCACCTCGCGCGGCGCCTCAAGTACGCCCAGTATCCGGCGTCCTGACCGGGGCTGACGACCGGCTGACCGCCGCCGGCCGGGCCCGAGGTCCGCTCGGAAGTCGGCGGGGCCACCGGGAGCGCGTGCGCCCGCCGTCGTGCGGGGGTACGCGCTCCCGGCGGATTCGGGCTGCCGTACGAGCGCTCCATCGGGAGCGGGAAGCACCCCGGTGAAGTTCCCCGAGTGGGCACCGGCTGCGCGATCGTGCGGTCTAGCGTGGGTATCCGGTGATCAACACCGGGCCCCACGTACCGAGGACGCCGATGTCCGGACTCCGCGCCGCCCGCCACTCCCCGTCGAGACACGCCGTCAAGGGGCCCGGCCGGCAGATGCGCCCCCAGCTGGTCCGCGCCGCCGTGCTGCCCACGCTCGCCGCCGGGCTCAGCGGCGCCGCCGCGGTCATGTTCACCCTCCACCTCGGCGGGGGCGCCGGGGCCCGCGACGACCGGCTGTGGCCGGTGCTCGCGGGCTGCGCCCTGCTCGCCGTCGGCGCGCTCGCGGCCGCTCTGCTCGGGGCCCAGCGCGCCGCCAAGGCCGTCCGGGACCGCTGCGAGGCGCTGCGCCGCTCCAGCATGCGCGGACGCCAGGAGCTGCGGACGGCCGCCGAGCGGATCGAACGCGGGGAGGGTGCCGTGCGCCCCGTGCGGGGGGCCCAGGGCAGTGCGCCGCCGGAGGGGGACCCGTCCGGGGTGGACGAGTTCTGGCTGCTCGCACAGGAGTTGCGCAGCGCCCGGGAGCAGGCGCAGGAGACCCTCGTACGGCTGGCCGCGCCGCCCGCGCCGACCGACAGCGACCGCAAGGTGGAGGTCTTCGTCAACCTCGCGCGCCGGCTTCAGTCGCTCGTGCACCGCGAGATCGCCCTCCTCGACGACCTCGAGGACACCGTCGAGGACCCCGACCTGCTGAAGGAGCTCTTCCACGTCGACCACCTCGCCACCCGGATCCGCCGGCACGCCGAGAACCTCGCCGTGCTGGGCGGCGCCGCGTCCCGGCGCCAGTGGACCCGGCCCATCGACCTGAGCGAGGTCCTGCGCTCCTCGGTCGCCGAGGTCGAGCAGTACACGCGGGTCAAGGTGGTGCCCCCGGCGGGCGGAACCGTCCGGGGCCACGCCGTCGCCGACGTGGTGCACCTGGTGGCCGAACTCGTGGAGAACGCCACGGTGTTCTCCGCCCCCGACACGGACGTGGTGGTGCGGGCCGAGCGGGTCACCGCCGGGATCGCGGTGGAGGTGGAGGACCGCGGGCTGGGCATGCCGGTGGAGGAGCAGCACCGGATGAACCTGCTGCTCGGCGACCCCGACCAGGTGAGCGTGCGGCACCTGCTGGCCGACGGGCGGATCGGCCTGTTCGTGGTCGCGGCACTGGCCCGGCGGCACGGGATCGCGGTCGAGCTGAAGTCGAACATCTACGGCGGGGTGCTGGCCGTGCTGGTGCTGCCCCAGGGGCTGCTGGGCGCGGAGGCCCCGACCGCGTCCGACGCGCTGGGCGGATCCCGAACCACCTCATGGGGCACCGTCTCCTGGCCGACGACCGAGCCGGCCCCGGCGGCGGGGCCGGTCTCCGGCTCGGCGGCCCCGGGCGGGGGCGCCGGCTCGATGACCCCGGCGGGCCCGGGCCGGGCTCCCGTCCGGACGGTCCCGCCCCAGGGCCTGCCCCGCGACCCGGGCGGGTCGGTACCGGCCCCGGGTCCGGCGGTCCGGGCCCCGGCCCGGGAGCCGGGCGGGGATCCGGGCCGGGACTCCGGCCCGGCTTCGGGTACGGCCACGGCCCGGGGCGGGGCACCGGGCCTGGAACCGGCCTTCGGGCGGGCCCCCGGGCCGGAGCAGCCCCTGGAGGCGGACGCCGCTCGGGGTCTGGCCGCGGTGCCGTCCCCCGCCCGGCATGCGGAACTCCGCCCCGACACGGACGAGGGCGGGGCTCCGGGCACGGCCCGGACGCCGCCCCCGACCCCGGAGCCGGCGGCTCTGGACCGTGGCGCGGAGCCGACGCCCTGGGCCCCGGGCGCGGCAGCCCCGCAGCCGGCGGCGTGGGACCAGGCCGCGGCAGCCCCGGAGCCGGCGGCGTGGGACGACGGTCAGGGAGACCCCGACCGCGCGGCCTGGGTCCCGGGCGCGGTAGCCCTGGAGCCCGCGGCGTGGGGCCAGGGCGTGGCAGTCCCGGAGCCGGTGGTTCGGGAGCGCGGTGCGGGAGACCCCGCGCCCGCGGGCCGGGGCCCGGCCGGCGCCGGGTCGGTTCCGGACGCGGAGGAGCCCGGCCGGCGTGCGGAAGCGCCGGGCGGGTTCGGCCCCGCGCCGGCGGCCTGGAACCCGGGCCCGCCGCCGCCCCGCGTACCGCACCAGGGCTCCGCCCCGGAGGAGGCCCGGCCCTGCCTGCCCCGGCGCCGCGCCCAGCAGCACCTCGCGCCCCAGCTGCGCGACACCCCCACCCCCCGGCGGGCCGACGCAACCGAACAGCCCGTGCACGACCCCGGCCTGATGGCGGCCTTCCAGCGGGGCTTCGGCCTTGCCCAGGCCGACGAGCAGGCATGAACCCCAGCAAGGAGCACACCCCCATGGCCGGCGAACTGGCAACCAGGACAGGCAGCCTCTCCGATCTCGACTGGCTGCTCAGCGGTCTGGTCCAACGGGTGCCGTACACCCGCAGCGCGGTACTGCTCACCGCCGACGGACTCGTCACCTGCGTGCACGGCATGGATGCCGACAGCGCCGACCACATGGCGGCACTCGCCTCCGGCCTGTACTCCCTGGGCCGCAGCGCCGGCACCCGGTTCGGGGACGGGGCCGAGGTCCGGCAGGTGGTCGTGGAGCTCGACACGGCGCTCGTGTTCGTCTCCGCGGCCGGCTCCGGTACCTGCCTGGCGGTGCTCGCGGACCGCGAGGCCGACGCGGGCGTGCTCGGCTACGAGATGGCGATGCTGGTCAAGAGCGTACGGCCGTACCTGGCCGCGCCCCCGCGCCGGCCCGTCGCCGGCCCGGAGCGATGAGGGCCTGGGCGAGGGGGGCGCACGGGGTCCGCGGCTTCCCCGGGCCGAACGCTTTCCCCACGGCCCGGGACACGCCCTGGCTGGACGATTCCGCCGGCCGCGTCATGCGCCCGTACACGGCCAGCGGCGGCCGCACCCGTCCGGCCATGGCGCTCGACCTGCTGTCCGTGATGACCGCGACCGGCGTACGCCCCAGGGGCCCGCTCGGTGCCGAGCACGCGCTCGCGCTGCGCGTGTGCGCCGGTGCGGCGGCGGTGACCGTCGCCGAGGTGGCCGGGCAACTGCGGCTGCCCGCCGTGGTGGTGAAGGTGCTGCTGTCCGACCTGATGGAATGCGGGGCTGTCATGGCGCAGGCACCCCGCTTCCCGGACGGCGGCGGCCCGCTCGCCGCCGATGACGTGTCCCTGCTGCGGGCGGTGCTCGATGGCCTGCGCCGACGGCTGTGAGACGGCCCCGGCCCTCCCCGCGACCTTGAAGATCCTGGTCGCGGGCGGGTTCGGGGCGGGCAAGACCACCTTCGTGGGTGCGGTGAGCGAGATCGAGCCGCTGTGCACGGAGGAACTGCTGAGCGGGCCGGGCGAGGCCGCCGACCCGCTCGACGGGGTGGAGGCGAAGACGACGACGACGGTCGCGCTGGACTTCGGGCGGATCACCCTGGACGACCGGCACGTCCTGTACCTCTTCGGCACGCCCGGCCAGGAGCGCTTCTGGTTCCTGTGGGAGGAGCTGTGCGCCGGCGCGCTCGGTGCGGTGGTCCTCGCGGACACCCGCCGCCTCGCCGACTGCTTCCCCGCCGTGGACTTCTTCGAGCGCCGGGGGATCGGCTTCGTCCTCGCCGTCAACGAGTTCGACGGCGGTCACCGCTACACCTCCCAGGAGGTCCGCGAAGCCGTGGGCCTGGACCCGGACGTGCCCGTCGTCCGGTGCGACGCGCGCCTGCCGCGCTCCGGTACGGGGACGCTGGCCGCCCTCGTCGAACACCTGCTGTCCACGGCCCGCCAGGGCCGCCGGGAACACCACGGCCGGCCGGACCGCCTGCCGCACGCACATCAGGGGGAACCGCCATGACCCACTACGAATCGACCGGCCACCTGCTGCTCACCCCGGTGGACCGGGAGGCTCCCGCGCGGGCCCTCCGGCTGCGCGAGATGGGCCTGGGCGAGCGGGTGGACGCGGAACTCGACGCCTTCGCGCGCCGGGTCGCCGACACCCTGGGGGCCCCGTACGCGGGGGTCAACTTCGTCGGGGAGGAACGGCAGTTCTTCGCGGGTCTCCACCACGGCCCGGACGCCGCGGCCGGCGGCTACCCGGCCCGGGTGCTGCCCCGCGACCACGGCTACTGCCCGCACGTGGTGGTGCGCCGGCGGGCCCTGGTCCTGGAGGACGTACGGGATTTCGCGCGCTTCGCGGGCAACGCCGTCGTCGACGGGAGCGGGGTCCGTTCGTACCTCGGGGCGCCCCTCACCGACCGGCACGGCTTCGTCCTGGGCACCGTGTGCGCGGTGGACGTGGTGCCGAGGCGGTGGGGGACGCAGGGCCTGGCGACGGCCAAGGCGCTCGCCGCCGAGCTGGGCGGGCTGCTGGACGACCGGTCGGCCCGCCGCGGCTGACGGGAGGCCTTCCGGTGTCCGTGGACCGCCCTCAGCGCAGGAAGGCGGTGATCCGCTGCCGGAGGGAGGCCGCGTCCAGGCCGTGGGCGGCGGTGTGCTCCTCCACCGTGCCGTAGCGGCGCAGCTCCGCCCGTCCGACACCCAGCGGCAGCACGCGGTGCGGCACCTCCATCAGGGCCTGCCCGGCGGCCGCCGCCGAGGTGCCGGCGAGGTACGGCTCGACCAGCACCACATCGGCCGCGGCCCGTCCGGCGGCGGTGCGCAGGGCCGCGTCGTCGAAGGGGCGCACGGTGGCGGCGTACAGGACGGTGACGTCGAGGCCCTCGGTGGCGGCGAGGACGTTGTCGAGCAGCGGGCCGACGGCGACCACCACACCCGCGCGCCCCTCCCGCACGGTCTCGAAGCGCGGGCCGTCGAGGGGGCGCGGGGAGCGGTTGGACATCTCGGAGAGCCGGACGTACACGCGGTCGTCGCCGGCGGCGTAGGCGTGCCGCAGCAGCGCCTCCGCTTCGTCGGGGTGGCCGGGCACGTGGACGGTCCAGCCGTCGAGGGTGTCGAGCAGCGCCACGTCGCCGGGTGCCATGTGGGTGAACCCGCCGGCCGGCCAGTCGTAGCTGGCGCTGGCGCTGACCAGCACCCCGCCCGTGCCCTGGTGCCCGAAGTCCAGCTTGACCTGCTCGAACGGCCGCTCGACGAGGAAGCTGGCGAAGGTGTGCACCACGGGACGCAGCCCCGTGAGGGCCAGCCCGCCCCCCACGCCGACGAGCAGCTGTTCCCGGATCCCGACGTTGATCACCCGGTCCGGGTGCCGCTCGCGGGCGGGCCGGAACCCGTCCACGGTGATCTCGGCGAGCACGAGGGCCAGCCGGGGGTCCTCGTCGAGCAGCCGCGACGTGACGGAGACGAACCGCTCCCGCATGGTGTCCATCGTCGTGTCCATCATCGTGTCCCCCTCAGAACTTCTTCTCGACGCGGGCGACGACGGCGAGCGGCCGGCCCGGATGCGGTGCGGTGAAGGCGGCGTGCAGGGCCGCGTGGTCGCGCCCGTCGACGGTGAGCGCGCTCCAGCCGGCCGCTTCGAAGCGGGAGGCGATCCCGCCGGGCCACCCGTGGGTGGCGGAGTCGTTGTCGATCACCACGGTGTGCAGCGCCTCCAGTCCGGCGGAGCCGGCGTACGCGATGGCCTCGTGGTTGCTGCCCTCGTCCAGCTCGGCGTCCCCGATCAGCACCCACACCGCCGACTCGTCCAGCCCCTGGGCCCGCAGCCCCAGCGCGCTGCCGACGGCGAGCGGCAACCCGTGCCCCAGCGAGCCGCTGCCGATCTCCACGCCGGGGATCAGGGTGCGGTCGGGGTGGTGCCCCAGCGGGGAGGCGTACGTACCGAACCCGGGCAGCCAGTCGACGGGGAAGTACCCCTTCGCGGCGAGCACGGCGTAGTAGGCCATCGGCCCGTGCCCCTTGGACAGCAGGAACCGGTCCCGCCCGGCATCCCCGGCCGTCCCGGGCCGCACCCGCAGCACCCGGTCGTAGAGCACCCACAGCACGTCGAGCGTGGACGTGGCGGCGGGCCCGTGCTTCTCGGCGCCGGTCATGAGCGCGATCAGCCGGTCCAGATCCTCGTAGCGGAGCCCTGCGTCCGCGGTTAGCTGTGTCATGCACCAACCGTGCAACCTCAAGCGGACTTGAGGTCAAGCGCCGGACGCCGCGTACGTCAGGTCCCATCCGCCCCGGAAAGGTGCGCGCGACCACCCCCGGAAGTGCGGTATTGTTCTCGTGCCGGTCCGGCCGGGGGAAACCCCAGGTCAGCGGGCATCGGGACGTGGCGCAGCTTGGTAGCGCACTTGACTGGGGGTCAAGGGGTCGCAGGTTCAAATCCTGTCGTCCCGACTCGAAAGAGTCGCAGATCAGGGGCCGTTTCGGAGCAATCCGAAACGGCCCCTTGATCGTTTTTGGGGACCAGTCGGGGACCAGGCCGGTCCGAGCGGGTGATACGGCGGTCATTGCCGACGCCGAGAAGGTCCTCCTGCTCCGGCACCGGCATGTGGTCCTGCCGGAGGCGCGACGGGGTGCTCAGGCGCTGGAGGCGGCGTGGATCACCATGCGGCGCGCTCCTTCCGAACGTCTGGTCCAGCCGCGCCGCCCTCGCGGGGGTGAGCCGCGGGACGGCATGGGCGACCGGGGCGGGGCGGTCGCCGGCCCCATCTCCTCCCACGCGTACCCGGCCCCCGGACTCCGAATGGCGCCACCGTCAGCGCAACTGTGGCCGCTCCACGCCAGTCCGCCCAGTCGACTGACTCGAACCACCCATCGCCCCTCAGAATCAAGCCAAGGCGGCTGAAAATACTCGGCACTTGAGGCATGCTCGATCATGTGAGAGTGATCACGTAGTGGACGTTGCTGGATACTGCAAGGATGTGATCGGTTAAAAGCTTGCGGAAGTGGCGCTTTGCGCTTGGGTGCAAGCGTCGGGGTGTAAGCAGGGGGAAGCGTGATTTCTTCACACTTTGATGTCGTGGTCCTTGGGGCGGGGCCCGGCGGTTACGTCGCGGCAATTCGCAGCGCCCAGCTCGGGCTCAGTGTCGCCATCGTCGAGGAGCGCTACTGGGGCGGCGTCTGCCTCAATGTCGGCTGCATCCCCTCGAAGGCGCTCCTGCGCAATGCCGAGCTCGCCCACCTCCTCGGCCACGAAGCCAAGGAGTTCGGCATCACGGTGGAGGGCACTGTCTCGTTCGACTACGGCGCGGCTTTCCAGCGCAGCCGCCGGGTGGCGGACGGCCGGGTCAAGGGCGTCCACTACCTGATGAAGAAGAACAAGATCACGCAGTTCGAAGGGCGCGGGCACTTCGCGGGCCCCAACAGCCTTCAGGTCCGAGGCAACGACGGCGTCGTCCAGGACGTCACCTTCGACCACTGCATCCTCGCCACGGGTGCCACTCCCCGGCTGCTCCCCGGGACCTCGCTGAGCGACCGGGTGGTGACCTACGAGGAGCAGATCCTCGCCGACCGGCTGCCCGAGAGCATCGTCATCGCGGGCGCCGGCGCCATCGGGCTGGAGTTCGCGTACATCCTGCGCAGCTACGGCGTGCAGGTCACGATCGTCGAGTTCCAGAACCGGATCGCCCCCCTCGAAGACGAGGAGGTCTCCGCCGAACTGGCCCGCCGCTACAAGCGACTCGGGATCGAGCTCCTCACCTCCACCCGCGTGGACGGCATCGACGAGTCGGGCGAGAAGATCCGGGTCACCGTCACCAGCGGCGACCGGCAGCGGGTCCTCGAAGCGGACAAGGTGCTGCAGGCCATCGGATTCCAGCCCAGAGTCGAGGGCTACGGGCTGGAGAACACCGGCGTGAGGCTGACCGAGCGCGGTGCCGTCGAGGTCGACGCCCGCTGCCGGACCTCGGTGCCGCACATCTACGCCATCGGTGACGTCACCGCCAAGCTGATGCTGGCCCACGCGGCGGAGGCCATGGGCGTCATAGCGGCCGAAACGATCGCGGACGCGGAGACGGCCGAGCTGGACTTCGTGATGATTCCCCGGGCGACGTACACCCAGCCCCAGATCGCCAGTTTCGGCTGGACCGAGGCCCAGGCCCGCGAGCAGGGATTCGACGTCCGGGTCGCGAAATTTCCGTTCATGGCGAACGGGAAGGCGCACGGCCTCGGCGACACCGGCGGCTTTGCTAAGATCATCAGTGATGGCCGCCACGGGGAACTTCTCGGCGCGCATCTCATCGGGCCCGAGGTCACGGAACTCCTGCCCGAACTCACACTGGCCCAGCAATGGGATCTCACGGTCACCGAATTGGCCCGGAACGTTCACGCCCACCCGACGCTGGGTGAGGCCGTCAAGGAAGCCATTCACGGACTTGCCGGTCACATGATCAATATGTGACATCGGTGTTACATCAAGACGAATTTCGAACAACATAGCATTAGTAACGGGGGTTGCTATGCGTTCCACCTTCACGTCTCTGATACATAAACCTGCCTATGAGGGGCATGCGAAACACCTCAGAGAGGTTTTCGCCGATCCGCTCTTCGACCGCCCCACGGGCCTCGACGACTCGGCACGCTGTGACCTCACCTACCGTCGCCTGAAGCACATCAACGACGGCCTCGGCCTCACCGCACCGCTCCTCGAAGACCGTGAGCGCCTCTTCACCCTGGTGGAATGGGCTGCGCTCGCCGACCCGTCGCTGTTCTACGGGGTCTTCCTCCACTACTGCACCACCATGGGCGCCATCCAGGACTTCGGCCGGGGCCGCGACGACCTCGACGACCTCATCGGCTCCATGGTCAACATGGACACCATCGGCTCGCTGATGATGACCGAGGCGGGCCGCGGCAACAGCAACGCGAACATCCGCACCCAGGCCGTATACGACGCCGAACGCCAGGAGTTCGTCCTCCGCACCCCGGACCCGGCCGCGGTCAAGTTCCCGCCCGGCGTCTCCTCCCCGTTCCCGAGGACCGCCGTCGTCAGCGCCCGCCTGATGGTCGACGGCCACGACCGCGGACTCTTCTTCTTCGTCGTCCCCATCCGCGACGCCGACGGGCGGCCCTGCGACGGTGTGCGCATCGCCCCGCAGCGCCCCACCGCGATCCTGCCGCTGGACTGCGCGCTCGTCTCCTTCGAGGACGTCCGCGTCCCCTTCCGCCACTGGCTGCGCGACGGCGCCACCCTGACTCCGGAAGGCGAGTTCACCGACCCGGCCGGCGACGCCCTCACCCGCACCCGCCGCCTCCTCAGCGTCATCCGCCACGCCTGGGAAGCCGCCGTCGTCGGCCTGTCCGCCGTCAGCCGCGCCAGCGCGGCGGTCGCCGTACGGCACGCCCACCACCGGCGCACCTCCGGCCGCCACGCCGCGGACGTCCCCGTCATCACCTACCGCAACCAGCAGCGGCCCCTGTTCGGCGCCCTCGCCGCCGCGTACGTCACCGGCTTCGTCGCCGCGACCGTCGCCGCGCCCGAGAAGCCCGTCGCCAGTGCACGCACGATCCGCACCACCTCCCTGCTGAAGGTGACCGTCGACCGGCTCGCCGAGCGCGTCACGATCCGGGCCCGGCAGGCCGCCGGCGCCCTGGGCTTCTTCGCCGACAACCGGTACCTCGACTACCAGGGCCTCGCGCACTCGTTCAACACCGCCGCCGCCGACAACCAGATGATGCTGCTCGACGGCGCCCTGACCCTGGCCGCCGGCGTCGAGTACGAGCCCCCGGCCCACGCGGCACCCACCCGGGCCGAGCGCGACCGTTTCACCCCCGAGGTCTGGACCGCCCTGGCAGCCACCCGCGAGCGGCTGCTGCACCAGGAGCTCACCACCGCCCTGCGCACGGCCACCGAGGCCGGCCGGTCCACCCTCGACATGTGGAACGAGAACAACGCCCTCGCCGAGGCCCTCTCCGAGGCGCACGCGTTCTCCCTCGTCCTCGACACCGTCCGTACCGCCCTGGACTCGGTCGCCGATCCCGCCGCCAAGGCCGCGCTCACCGACCTGTGCGCCCTCTACGCGACCGAGGAGATCGCCGCCCACGACGGCTGGTACCTGGCCCACGGCCTGCTCGACGCCGACGAGGTCCGCTCCCTCCCGCAGCGGGTCAACGAGCTGTGCGAGCGCATCGCACCGCACGCCCTCGAACTCGCCGAAGGACTCGACGTCCCCCACGAGGTGGTCGGCGCCCCCATCGCGGAGGCCGACTACGTGCACGCCCTGACCGCCCACACCGCGGTGGCGCACCCCGACCTCCAGGCCTGACGGCCCCCATCCCCAGCAGCTCGGAAGGCTCCGCCGCCTCCTGAGCCGATGACGCACGCGTACGGCCGATTCCCGAGTCCCGTACGTCTTCAGCCGTGCCCGCGCCCAGGGCCAAGGGAGAGACCTGCCATGCCCACTGCCGTGCCCACCCCTGCCCACACCCCGACGCCCATCGCGGTCATCGGCCTGTCCTGCCGCCTCCCCGGAGCGGACGGCCCCGAGGCCTTCTGGACCCTCCTGCGCGACGGCGTCGACGCCGTCACCGACGTGCCCGCCGACCGCTGGGACGCGGACGCCCTGTACGACGGCGACCCGGCCGCGCCGGGCCGGACCACCGGCAGGCGGGGCGGCTTCCTCGGCGACGTCAGCGGGTTCGACCCCGCCTTCTTCGGCATCTCGCCGCGCGAGGCCGCGGCCATGGACCCCCAGCAGCGGCTCACCCTCGAACTGGCCTGGGAGGCCCTCGAACACGCCCGCATCGTCCCCGCCGGGCTGCGGGGCGGGCGGGTCGGCGTCTTCATCGGCGCGATGACCGACGCCTACGCGACGTTGACGCACCGTCAGGGCCTGGAGTCCATCGGCTCCCACACCCTGACCGGCCTCAACCGCGGCGTCATCGCCAACCGCGTCTCGTACCTGCTGGGTCTGCGGGGCCCCAGCCTGACCCTCGACACCGGCCAGTCCTCCTCGCTCGTCGCCGTCCACTCGGCCTGCGAGAGCCTGCGCTCCGGCGAGTCCGACATGGTCCTGGCCGGCGGCGTCAACCTCGACATCGTCCCGGACTGCTTCGTCGCCGCCACCAAGTTCGGCGGCCTCTCCCCGGACGGCCGCTGCCACGCCTTCGACGCCCGCGCCAACGGCTTCGTCCACGGCGAGGGCGGCGGCGTCGTGGTCCTCAAGCGCCTCGACAGCGCCCTCGCCGACGGCGACCGGGTCCTCGCCGTGATCCACGGTTCGGCCGTCAACAACGACGGCGGCGGGCAGAACCTCACCTCTCCCGACCGGGCGGGCCAGGAGGACGTCCTGCGCCTCGCCTACGAACGGGCCGCGGTCGACCCCGCCCGCGTCCGTTACGTCGAGGCGCACGGCACCGGCACCCGCATCGGCGATCCGGTCGAGGCCGCGGCCCTCGGCGCCGTGCTCGGCGGTCCGCTGCGCGACGCCGCGCTGCCCCTCCACATCGGCTCCGTGAAGACCAACGTCGGCCACCTGGAGGCCGCCGCCGGCATCACCGGCTTCATCAAGGTGGTCCTCTCCCTCGTCCACCGCGAACTGCCGCCCAGCCTCCACTTCGCCGCGCCCAACCCGGACATCCCCTTCGACGAGCTGGGCATCCGGGTGCGTACGGAGCTCGGCCCCTGGCCGCAGGCCGCCGAGCCGGACGCACCGCTGATCGCCGGTGTCTCCTCCTTCGGCATGGGCGGCACCAACGCCCACGTCGTGCTCGGCGAGGCCCCGGCGGGGAAGCCCGGGCCGTCCGCCGCCGGGTCCCCCGAGGGCGGGGTTCGGCCTCTGCCGTACGTGCTGTCCGGCCGCACCGAGGAGGCCCTGCGGGCCCAGGCGGGCCGGCTGCTCGACCAGGTCACGGCCGGCCCGGAGACGGAGCCGGCCGACCTCGCGTACTCGCTCGCCGCCACCCGGACCGCCTTCGAGCACCGGGCCGTGCTGACGGCCGCGGACCGCACCCAGCTGGTGGCTTCGTTGGAGGAGCTGGTGGCGGGGCGTCGTGGTGGCGCTTCGGTGTCGGAGGGCCGGCTGGCGTTCCTGTTCACCGGTCAGGGCTCGCAGCGGGTGGGTATGGGCGCGGAGCTGCGTGAGGCGTTCCCGGTGTTCGCGTCGGCTTTCGACGAGGTCCTCTCGCACCTCGACCCGTCGCTCGGGGAGGTCATTTCCACCGGTGAGGGTCTGGACGAGACCGGTAGCACTCAGCCCGCCTTGTTCGCTCTGGAAGTCGCCCTGTTCCGGCTGCTGGAATCGTGGGGGGTGCGCCCGGACGTTCTGGCCGGGCACTCCATCGGTGAGATCGCCGCCGCACACGTCGCCGGCATCCTCTCCTTGGAAGACGCCTGCACGCTGGTCTCGGCACGGGGCCGTCTGATGCAGGCCCTGCCGGCCGGCGGAACGATGGTCGCCGTCCAGGCCTCCGAGGAGCAGGTCATTCCCCTGCTCGCCGGGCGTGAGGCCGGGGCCGGGATCGCTGCGGTCAACGGTGCGACCTCCGTGGTCATCGCCGGAAACGAGACCACGGTCCGGGAGATCACCGAGACGCTGGGCGTGAAGTCCAAGCAGCTCCCGGTGAGTCACGCTTTCCACTCGCCGCTGATGGAACCGATGCTGGAGGACTTCCGCAGCATCGTCGCCGGGCTGACCTTCCACGCCCCGCGTCTGCCGTTCGTCTCGACCGTGACCGGCCGGTCCGCCACCGCCGAGGAGCTGTGCTCCGTGGACTACTGGGTCGAGCACGTGCGCCGCCCGGTCCGTTTCGCGGCCGCGATCGCCACCCTGGAAACCCAGGGCGTCACCCGCTTCCTGGAACTGGGCCCGGACGCCACCTTGACCGCGATGGCCAAGCCCTGCGCCTCGGACACCGCGCTTGTGGTGCCTGCCCTGCGCAAGAACCGCTCCGAAGCACGTACCGCGATCACAGCCCTTGGTGAACTCTTCGCCCACGGCACCCCTGTCGACTGGCCCGCCCTCTTCACCGGGACCGGAGCACGCACCGTCGACCTCCCCACCTACCCCTTCCAGCGTCGCCCGTACTGGGTCGGCACCACGGCCGCGCCCCAGCCGGTCGACGGGCCCCGGATCCCGGAGCCCCGGGTCGCCGAGGCCGTACCGGCCGCGCCGGCCGCGCCCGCGCAGCGCCAGTCGCTGGTCGAGCTCGTACGCACCGAGTCCGCCGCCGTCCTGGAGTACGCCGGTCCGCACGAGGTCGACCCGTCCCGCAGCTTCAAGGAGCTCGGCTTCGACTCGCTGACCTCCGTCGAGCTGTGCGGCCGGCTCGGCGCCGCCACCGGTCTGCGGCTGTCCGCGACCCTGCTGTTCGACCACCCCACCCCCGCCGCCGTGGCCGCACACCTCCGTACCGCACTGGACGGTGCGGACACCGCCGCCGAGGACGAGGCGGCCGTGATCCGGACCCCTCGGGACGAGCAGCCGATCGCCATCGTGGCCATGGGCTGCCGCCTGCCCGGCGGAGTCCGTACGCCCGAGGACCTGTGGGAGCTGCTCGCCGCAGGCGGCGACGCGGTCTCCGAGTTCCCCGCGGACCGGGGCTGGGACATCGAGGCCCTGTACGACGCGGAGCCGGGGGTGCCCGGCCGTACGTACACCCGCCACGGCGGGTTCCTCTACGACGTGGCCCAGTTCGACCCGGACCCCTTCGGCATCTCGCCGCGCGAAGCCGCCGCGATGGACCCGCAGCAGCGGCTGCTCCTGGAGACCTCCTGGGAGGCGCTGGAACGGGCGGGCATCGCGCCGGACACCCTCGGCGGCACCCGTACCGGCGTGTTCGTCGGCCTCACCGCGCAGGACTACGGCCCCCGGCTGGACGAGGCCGCCGAGGGCGCCGAGGGGTACGTGCTGACCGGCACCACCCCGGCCGTCGCCTCGGGGCGGATCGCCTACACCTTCGGTCTCGAAGGCCCGGCCGTGACCGTGGACACCGCCTGCTCCTCCTCGCTGGTGGCCCTGCACCTCGCCTGCCGCTCGCTGCGCTCGGGCGAGAGCACGCTCGCCCTGGCCGGCGGCGCCATGGTCATGTCGCGTCCCGGAATGTTCGTGGAGTTCAGCCAGCAGCGCGGGCTCTCCGCCGACGGCCGCTGCAAGGCCTTCTCGGAGGACGCGGACGGCACCGGCTGGGGTGAGGGCGCGGGCATGCTCGTGCTGGAGCGGCTGTCGGACGCCCGGGCGAACGGGCACGACGTGCTCGCCGTGATCCGCGGTACGGCCGTCAACCAGGACGGCGCCAGCAACGGCCTGACCGCGCCGAACGGTCCGTCCCAGCAGCGGGTGATCCGGGCCGCGCTCGCGGACGCGGAGCTGACCGGCGCCGACGTGGACGCCGTCGAGGCGCACGGTACGGGCACCCGGCTCGGCGACCCGATCGAGGCGCAGGCGCTCCTCGCCACCTACGGTCAGGGCCGTCCCGAGGGCCGGCCGCTGTACCTGGGCTCGCTGAAGTCCAACATCGGCCACACGCAGGCCGCCGCCGGCGTGGCGGGCATCATCAAGATGGTGCTGTCCATGCGGCACGGTGTGCTGCCCCGGACCCTGCATGTGAGCGAGCCCTCCTCGCACGTCGACTGGTCCGCGGGCTCCGTCGAGCTGCTCACCGAGGCCCGCGAGTGGCCCGAGACCGGGCGGCCGCGCCGCGCCGCCGTCTCCTCCTTCGGCGTCGGCGGCACCAACGCCCACGCCGTCATCGAGCACATGCCCGAGACGGTGTCCGAGCCCGCCCCCTCGGCGGTGACCCCCGCCGTGTTCCCGTGGCCGGTCTCCGCCGCCACGTCCGGTGGGCTGCGCGCCCAGGCGGCCCGGCTGCGCGACCTGGTCGCCGCCGACCCCGGCACCGACCTGGCCGCCGTCGCGTTCTCCCTCGCCACCACCCGCGCCGCGCTCAAGGAGCGGGCCGTCCTCGTCGCGGGCGACCACGCGGGCTTCCTGGCCGGCCTCAGTGCCCTCGCAGACGGCGCGGCCGCCGAGGGCCTGGTCACCGGCACCGCCACGGGCGGCCGGCAGCCGGTGTTCGTGTTCCCGGGGCAGGGCTCCCAGTGGGTCGGCATGGCCGTGGGCCTGCTCGACTCCGCACCGGCGTTCCGTGAGGCGATCGAGGCCTGCGAGGAAGCACTGACGCCGTTCGTGGACTGGTCGCTGACCGATGTCCTGCGCGGCACCGAAGACGCTCCGGGCTTCGACCGCGTCGACGTCGTCCAGCCCGTCCTGTGGGCCGTGATGGTCTCCCTCGCCGGGCTCTGGCGCTCCCACGGCGTGGAACCCGCCGCCGTGGTCGGCCACTCCCAGGGCGAGATCGCAGCCGCCTGCGTGGCCGGCGCCCTCACCCTCAAGGACGGCGCACTCATCGTCGCCCTCCGCAGCCGTGCCCTCCTGGACATCGCCGGACACGGCGGCATGGTCTCGATCCCCCTGCCCGTCGCCGAAGTCGAACACCGCATCGCCGCCTGGGACGACCTGTTCGTAGCCACCGTCAACGGCCCCCGCTCCACGGTCGTCTCCGGCGCCGCCACCCAGCTCGACGAACTCCTCACCGCCTGCGAAGCCGACGACATCCGCGCCCGCCGCATCCCCGTCGACTACGCCTCCCACTCCGCCCACGTCGAAGCCATCGAAGAACGCCTCGCCGAACTCCTCGCCCCCGTCCGCCCCCAGCCCGCCCACACCCCGTTCTACTCCACGGTGACCTGCGAACCCCTCGCGGGCGAGGAACTCGACGCCGCCTACTGGTACCGCAACCTCCGCGCCACCGTGCAGTTCGAGCGCACCACCCGCGCCCTCCTCGACCACGGCTTCGACGCCTTCGTGGAGATGAGCCCGCACCCGGTGCTCGCCATCGGCGTCCAGGAGACCGTGGAGGCCGCCGGCGCCGCGGACGTCGCCGTCCTGTCCTCGCTGCGCCGCAACGAGGGCGGACTCGACCGCTTCCTCTGCTCGCTCGCCGAGGCCCAGGTCCGCGGCGTCCCCGTCGACTGGCGGCCCGCCCCGGCCGCCCGCGCCGCCCTGCCCACCTACGCCTTCCAGCGCGACCGCTACTGGCTCGAACCCGCCGCCGCCCGCACCGGTCTCCGGGCCGGCGACGCCCGGGAGGACCGCTTCTGGGAAGCGGTCGAGGGCCAGGACACCAGCTGGCTCGCCGGCGAGCTCGGCGCCTCCGACACCGACGCGCTCGCCCCCGCGCTCTCCCTCCTGGCCGAATGGCGCCGGCAGGGCCGTGCGACGGACGAGGCCGACGGCCGCCGCTACCGCGTCACCTGGCGCACCCTCGGCGACACGCCCAACCCCCGGCTGTCCGGGGACTGGCTGCTCGCGGTCCCGTCCGGCCGCGCCGACGACCCCTGGGCCGCCGCGGCGGCCCGGGAGCTCGCGGAGCGCGGGGCGCGGGTCGTACCGCTGGAGCCGGGTGACGACCGGGACGGGGCCGCCGCGGCCCTGCGGGCCGCGACCGAGGGCCTCAGCCCGGCCGGCGTCCTGTCCCTGCTCGCCCTCGACGACACCGGACCGGCCGCCACCCTCGCGCTCGTCCAGGCCCTCGGCGACACCGGCGTCTCCGCCCCGCTGTGGTGCGTCACGCGCCAGGCCGTCGTCGCGCACGACACCGACACCGCGTGCGACCCCGGTCAGGCACGCACCTGGGGCTTCGGCCTCGTCGCCGCGCTCGAACACCCCGACCGCTTCGGCGGCCTGATCGACCTGCCCGCCGAGCCCGACGCGCACGCCCTGCGCCGCCTCTGCGGCATCCTGGCGCGCTCCGGCGACGGTGCCCGAGCCGGCGGCGAGTACGAGGACCAGCTCGCCGTCCGCGCCCAGGGCATCCTGGCCCGCCGCCTGGTCCGCGCCCCCCGCTCCGCGGCCGCCGGCGAGGGCTGGCAACCACGCGGCACCGTCCTGGTCACCGGCGGAACGGGTGCACTGGGCGCCCGCATCTCCCGGAGCCTGGCCACCGCGGGCGCCGACCACCTGCTGCTGACCAGCAGGCGCGGCGCCGACGCCCCCGGAGCCCGCGAACTCGCCGACGAGCTGACCGCCCTCGGCGCCCGGGTCACCGTCGCCGCCTGCGACGCGGCCGACCCGCACGCCCTGCGCGAACTGCTCGGCTCCCTGCCCGGGGACCAGCCGCTGACCGCCGTGGTCCACGCCGCCGGCGTCCTCGACGACGCCGTCATCGAGGCTCTCACGCCCGAACAGCTGGACCGGGTCCTGCGGCCGAAGGCCGACGCCGCCCGGCACCTGCACGAGATCACCCGTGAACTCGGCCTGGAGCTCGACGCGTTCGTCCTCTTCTCGTCCGTCATGGGCACCCTCGGCAACGGCGGCCAGGCCGCCTACGCCGCCGCCAACGCCTCGCTCGACGCCCTCGCCCATCTGCGCCGCGCCCAGGGCCTGCCCGCCGTCGCCATCGGCTGGGGCATCTGGGGCGGTGGCGGCATGGTCGGCGACGCCGTCGAGGCCCACATGCTCCAGCGCGGCATCCCCGCCATGGACCCCGACCAGGCGGTATCCGCACTCTGGTACGCGGCGGCCCAGCCGGAGCCGGCCCTCGTCGTCGCGGACATCGACTGGGAGCGGTTCGCCCCGCGCTTCACCGCCAGCCGGCCCAGCCCGCTCCTCGGCGAGCTGCCCGAGGCCCGCGCGGCCCTCGCGGGTGCCGCGACGGCCACGTCCACGGCCGGCAGCGCCCTCCTCGGCACCCTGAGCGAGCTGACCGAAGCCGAACGGCAGAACGTCCTGCTGGAGCTCGTACGGGCCCAGGCGGCCGTCGTGCTCGGCCGTGCCTCCGGTGACGACCTCTCCGCCCACCAGGCGTTCAAGGCCTCCGGCTTCGACTCGCTCACCTCCGTCGAGCTGCGCAACCGGCTGGCGACGGCCACCGGCCTGCCCCTGCCCACCACCCTGGTCTTCGACCACCCCACGCCGGCCGCGGTCGCCGCGCACCTGCTCACCCTGCTCGTCGGGGAGGAGCAGCCGGCAGCACCGGCGACGGCAGTCGCCCGCCGCGGCGCCGTCCGCGACACCGACGAGGACCCGATCGTCATCGTCGGCATGAGCTGCCGCTACCCCGGTGGCGCGGACACCCCCGAGGGACTCTGGGACATCCTCGGCGACGGCCGCGACGTCATCGCGCAGCTCCCCGAGAACCGCGGCTGGGACACCGGCGCCCTCTACCACCCGGACCCGGAGCACCGCGGTACCTCGTACGCCCGCGAAGGCGGATTCCTGTACGGGGCGGGCGAGTTCGACGCGGCCTTCTTCGGCATCTCGCCGCGTGAGGCGCTCGCGATGGACCCACAGCAGCGGCTGCTGCTCCAGACCTCCTGGGAGGCCCTGGAGCGGTCCGGGATCGCCCCGGACAGCCTGCGCTCGTCCGACACCGGCGTGTTCACCGGCGTGATCCACCAGGATTACGGCGCGCTGCTGCACGAGGCCCCGGAGGAGGTCGAGGGCTACCTCCTCACCGGCAAGTCCTCCAGCGTGGCCTCCGGCCGCATCTCGTACACGCTCGGCCTCGAAGGCCCGGCGATGACGGTGGACACCGCCTGCTCGTCGTCGCTGGTCGCCGTGCACCTGGCGGTGCAGGCGCTGCGCAGCGGCGAATGCGGCCTCGCCCTCGCGGGCGGCGCCATGGTGATGGCCACCCCCGGTCTGTTCGTCGAGTTCAGCCGGCAGCAGGGGCTGGCGCCGGACGGCCGTTCCAAGGCCTTCTCCGCCGACGCCGACGGTACGAGCTGGGGTGAGGGCGCGGGCATGCTCGTGCTGGAGCGGCTGTCGGACGCCTGGGCGAACGGGCACGACGTGCTCGCCGTGATCCGCGGTACGGCCGTCAACCAGGACGGTGCCAGCAACGGCCTGACCGCCCCCAACGGTCCTTCCCAGCAGCGGGTCATCCGCACCGCCCTGGCCGACGCCGGTCTGGAGACGGCGGACGTGGACGCCGTCGAGGCGCACGGTACGGGCACCCGGCTCGGCGACCCGATCGAGGCGCAGGCCCTGCTCGCCACCTACGGTCAGGGCCGTGCGGCGGGCAGGCCGCTGTACCTTGGTTCGCTGAAGTCCAACATCGGCCATGCCCAGGCCGCCGCCGGTGTCGGCGGCATCATCAAGATGGTCCTGGCGATGCGGCACGGCGTGCTGCCCAAGACCCTGCACGCGGACCGGCCTTCGCCGCACGTCGACTGGTCGGCGGGTGCGGTGGAGCTGCTGACCGAGGCGCGTGAGTGGCCCGAGACCGGGCGGCCGCGCAGGGCCGGTGTCTCCGCCTTCGGTGTGAGCGGCACCAACGCCCACCTCGTCCTGGAACAGGCCCCGGCGAACCCGGAGCCGGCCGCGGCCGAGGACCGGCCCGGGCTGCCCGTCCTCCCGCTGGTCCTGTCCGCGAAGAACCCGACGGCACTGCGCGCCCAGGCCGAGCGGCTGCTCGCCGAGCTGGTCCGGCGTCCCGAGCACGAGACCCTGGACATCGCCCACTCCGCTGCCACGACCCGGGCGGCGCTCGAACACCGTGCGGTTGCGGTGGGCTCCGACCGCGCCGAGCTGGTGGGTTCGTTGGAGGAGCTGGTGGCGGGGCGTCGTGGTGGCGCTTCGGTGTCGGAGGGCCGGCTGGCGTTCCTGTTCACCGGTCAGGGCTCGCAGCGGGCGGGTATGGGCGCGGAGCTGCGTGAGGCGTTCCCGGTGTTCGCGTCGGCTTTCGACGAGGTCCTCTCGCACCTGGACCCGTCGCTCGGGGAGGTCATTTCCACCGGTGAGGGTCTGGACGAGACCGGTAGCACTCAGCCCGCCTTGTTCGCTCTGGAAGTCGCCTTGTTCCGGCTGCTGGAGTCGTGGGGGGTGCGTCCGGATGTTGTGGCCGGGCACTCCATCGGTGAGATCGCTGCCGCGCACGTTGCCGGTGTGCTGTCTCTGGAAGACGCCTGCACGCTGGTTTCGGCACGGGGCCGTCTGATGCAGGCCCTGCCGGCCGGCGGAACGATGGTCGCTGTCCAGGCTTCCGAGGAGCAGGTCATGGCGCTGCTTGCCGGGCGTGAGGCCGGGGCCGGGATCGCTGCGGTCAACGGTGCGACCTCCGTGGTCATCGCCGGCAACGAGGCCACGGTCCGGGAGATCACCGAGTCGCTGGGCGTGAAGTGCAAGCAGCTGCCCGTGAGTCACGCTTTCCACTCGCCGCTGATGGAACCGATGCTGGAGGACTTCCGCGGCATCGTCGCCGGGCTGACCTTCCACGCCCCGCGTCTGTCGTTCGTCTCGACCGTGACCGGCCGGTCCGCCACCGCCGGGGAGCTGTGCTCCGTGGACTACTGGGTCGAGCACGTGCGGCGCCCGGTGCGTTTCGCGGCCGCGATCGCCACCCTGGAAACCCAGGGCGTCACCCGCTTCCTGGAACTGGGCCCGGACGCCACCTTGACCGCGATGGCCAAGCCCTGCGCCTCGGACACCGCGCTCGTGGTGCCCGCCCTGCGCAAGAACCGCTCCGAAGCACGCTCCACGATCACGGCCGTCGGTGAACTCTTCGCCCACGGCACCCCCGTCGACTGGCCCGCCCTCTTCGCCGGGACCGGAGCACGCACGGTCGACCTCCCCACCTACCCCTTCCAGAACCAGCACTACTGGCTCAACGCACCGCGCGCGGCGCGCGCTGCGGACCTCGGGCTCGAACCCGCCGGGCACCCGCTGCTCGGCACGGCCACCGTGCTGCCGGACTCCGCGGGCGTCCTGCTCACCGGGCGCCTCTCGCTCCGCACCCACCCCTGGCTCGCCGACCACGCCGTCCTCGGCACGGTCCTCGTGCCCGGCACCGCCCTGGTCGAACTGGCCCTCAAGGCGGGCGAACTCGTCGGCGTCGGCGCTCTGGAGGAGCTGACGCTGGCGGCCCCGCTGGTGATCCCGCAGCAGGGCGGCGTCGACGTCCACGTGTCCGTCGGGTCGGCCGACGACAGCGGCCGCCGTACGGTCACCGTGCACTCCCGCACGGAGGGCGACCACGCCGACGAGCCGTGGACCCGGCACGCGACCGGCTTCCTCGGCGACGCCACCGCCGAGGCCGAACACGACGGCGCCGGCCTGACCGGGGCCTGGCCGCCGGCCGACGCCGAGCCCGTCGACCTGGAAGCGCTGTACGAGTCCTTCGCCGAGGCGGGGTACGCGTACGGCCCCGCGTTCCGCGGCCTGGCCGCGGCCTGGCGGCGCGGCGACGAGGTCTTCACCGAGTCCGTGCTGCCGCAGGACCAGCGCACCGACACGGCCGGCTTCGGACTGCACCCCGCCCTGTTCGACGCGGCCCTGCACGGCACGTTCCTCCAGGGTGGCGGTGAGCGCAGGCTGCCCTTCACCTGGGCCGGGGCGCGCTGGTACGCGACCGGCGCCACGGAACTGCGGACCCGGCTCACCCCGACCGGAGCGGACGGCGGCATCAAGGTCACGGCCTTCGACACCGCCGGCAAGCCGGTGGCCTCGGTGGACTCCCTGGTCCTGCGCCCGGTCCCGGCCGGGGAGCTCGGCGGTGCCCCCGTCGACCCCCTGTACCGGGTGGAGTGGGTGCCGGTGACCGGGACGAAGCCCGCCAAGGCCGTCGTCCTCGGTTCCGACCACGAGGACCTGGCCGCGCTGCGGGCCGCCGTCGCGGCCGGTGCGCCGCTGCCCGAGGCGGTGCTCTGCCCGGTCGGCGGTACGGGAACGCCCGGCGCCGAGGTGTCGGCGGACGAGGTCCGGGCCGCGAGCCTGCGGGGCCTGGCCCTCGTCCAGGAGTGGCTCGCCGACGAGGCACTGACCGGATCCCGGCTCGTGCTGGTCACCACGCGGGCCGTGGCCGTCGACATCGACGAGGACGTACGCGATCTCGCCCACGCCCCGCTCTGGGGTCTGGTGCGGTCGGCGCTGGTGGAGCACCCGGGCCGGTTCGGCCTGGCGGACGTGGACCGTCCCGAGGACCTGGAGCTGGTGGCCGCCGCGCTCGGCGGCGACGAGCCGCAGCTCGCGGTCCGCGACGGAGCCGTACGGGTGCCCCGGCTCGCCCGGGCCACGGCCCCGTCCGCACCGGACGCGGCGCCCGGCTTCGGTGGCGGCACGGTCCTGGTGACCGGCGGAACGGGCACGCTGGGCGCGCTCGTGGCCCGTCACCTCGTCACCGCGCACGGTGTCGAGCGGCTGCTGCTGACCAGCCGTCGCGGCCCGGCCGCAGAGGGCGCCGCCGAGCTGGTGGCGGAGCTCTCGGGTCTGGGTGCCGAGGTGCGGGTGGCGGCGTGTGACGTCGCCGACCGTGCCGCGGTGCGGGGCCTGCTGGAGTCCGTACCGGCCGCGCACCCCCTCACGGCCGTGGTGCACACGGCGGGCGTCATCGACGACGGCGTCGTCGGTTCCCTCACCGAAGAGCAGCTGGAGAGCGTCTTCCGGGCCAAGGCCGATTCGGCCCTGCACCTGCACGAGCTCACCCGCGACCTCGATCTGGCGGACTTCGTCCTCTTCTCCGGCGCTGCGGGCGTGTTCGGCAGCGCGGGCCAGGCCCACTACGCGGCCGCCAACGTCTTCCTGGACGCGCTGGCCCAGCGCCGCCGGGCGCAGGGCCGGCCGGCCACCGCGATGGCCTGGGGCCTGTGGGCCGAACGCAGCGGCATGACCGGTCAGCTCGACCGCACCGCCCTGCACCGGCTCTCGCGGGCGGGCTTCGCCCCCATGCCCTCGGAGCAGGGCCTGGCCCTCTTCGACGCGGCACGGGCGGCGGACACGGCCACCCTGGTGACGCTGAAGCTGGACAAGAAGGCACTGCGCGCCCAGGCGGACTCCGGGACCCTCCCCGCCTTCCTGAGCGCCGTGGTCCCGGCGGCCCCGGCCCCGGTCAGCACGGCCGCGACCCGGACCGCCGCCACGGCGGGCCCGGACGGCGGCCCGGCCTCGCTCGCCGAGCGCCTGTCCGTACTGCCGGAGCAGGAGCAGACCGCCGAGCTGGTCGCCCTGGTGAGCGGCGAGGTCGCCGACGTCCTCGGACACGCCTCGGCGGCGGCGGTCGACCCCGCCCAGGCCTTCAAGGACCTCGGGTTCGACTCGCTGAGCTCGGTGGAACTGCGCAACCGCCTCAACCAGGCCACCGGCCTGCGGCTCGCACCCACCCTGGTCTTCGACCACCCGTCCCCGGAGGCGGTCGCCCGGCAGCTCCGCGAGGAACTGCTGCGCGCCCACCGGCCCTCCGCCGACCGGGTACTCGGCGATCTGGCCCGGCTCGACGGCCTGCTCGGCTCGGCCGAGGCGGGGGATCCGGAGCGCGAGCGCATCGTGCGCCGGCTGGAGGAGCTGGTGGCGCGGTTCGGCGACGGCCGTACCACGCCGCCCGCCGGAGACCAGGCCGCCGCAGCGTCGAGGGACGCGCTCGAAGACATCAGCGACGACGAGCTCTTCGACTTCATCGACAACGAACTGTGAGCCCCGCATCCGCCCGGAACCCGGGCACCGATCCGATTCCGTCCCGACCCCGATCCCGATGCCGATCCCGACTGCGACCCGACTTCCGGCGCACGAACCACAACGCGAGGCGAACCCAGTGAGCACGGTGAACAACGAGGAGAAGCTCCGCTCGTACCTCAAGCGGGTCTCCGCCGACCTGAAGGAGGCCCGGGAGCGCCTCCAGGAGATCGAGAACGGCCCTGCCGAACCCATCGCGATCGTGGGCATGAGCTGCCGTTACCCCGGCGGGGTCGAGAGCCCCGAGGACCTGTGGCGGCTCGTCGAGTCGGGCTCGGACGGCGTGTCCGGCTTCCCGGACGACCGCGGCTGGGACCTGGAGGACCTGTTCCACCCGGACCCGGAGCACCGCGGCACCTCGTACGCCCGCGAGGGCGGATTCCTGCACGGTGCCGGACGGTTCGACCCCGCCCTGTTCGGGATCTCGCCGCGCGAGGCGCTGGCGATGGACCCGCAGCAGCGGCTGCTGCTCGAAACCTCCTGGGAGGCGTTCGAGCGCGCGGGCATCGACCCGCAGTCGGTGCGCGGCTCGCGCACCGGCGTGTTCACCGGGTTCATGTACCACGAGTACCTCAGCCGGCTGCCCGTCCTGCCGGAGGAGATCGAGGGCTTCCGGGGCACGGCCGACGTCGGCAGCGTCGCCTCGGGCCGGGTCAGTTACGTCTTCGGCCTCGAGGGCCCGGCGATGACCGTGGACACCGCCTGCTCGTCGTCCCTGGTCACCGTGCACCTCGCCGCCCAGGCGCTGCGCCGCGGGGAGTGCTCCCTCGCCCTCGCGGGCGGTGTCGCGATCATGCACACGCCGAGCATCTTCGTGGACTTCAGCCGCCAGCGCGGGCTCGCGGCGGACGGCCGCTGCAAGTCGTTCTCGGACGACGCGGACGGAACCAGCTGGGGTGAGGGCGTGGGCGTCCTCGTCCTGGAGAAGCTGTCGGACGCCCTGGCCAACGGGCGTCGGGTGCTCGGCGTCATCCGTGGCTCCGCCGTCAACCAGGACGGTGCGAGCAACGGCCTGACCGCGCCCAACGGCCCCTCGCAGCAGCGGGTCATCCGGGCCGCCCTGGCCGACGCCGGTCTGGAGACGGCGGACGTTGACGTGGTCGAGGCGCACGGCACGGGCACGCGGCTCGGCGACCCGATCGAGGCGCAGGCCGTCCTGGCCACCTACGGGCAGGGCCGTGCGGAGGGCCGGCCGCTGTACCTGGGCTCGCTGAAGTCCAACATCGGCCACACCCAGGCCGCCGCCGGTGTCGGCGGCATCATCAAGATGGTCCAGGCCATGCAGCACGGCGTACTGCCCCGGACCCTGCACGTCAGCGAGCCCTCCTCGCGGGTGGACTGGTCCGCGGGGGCGGTGGAGCTGCTGACCGAGGCGCGTGAGTGGCCCGAGACCGGACGGCCGCGCAGGGCCGGCGTCTCCTCGTTCGGCGTGAGCGGCACCAACGCCCACGTCGTCCTGGAGCAGGCGCCGACGGGCGGACAGCCCGCCCCGGCCGAGGACGCCGTCACCCCCGCCCTGCTCCCCTTCGTCCTGTCGGCGGCCTCCGAGGAGGCGCTGCGGGACCAGGCCGCGCGGCTCGCCGAGCACTGGGACCGCGAACCGGACACGGCGGCCGCCGACCTCGCGTACGCGCTCGCCACCACCCGGGCCTCGCTGGACCACCGCGCCGTGGTCGTGGCGGCGGACCGGGAGGAGGCGCTGAGTGCGCTCCGCTCGATGGACGGGAACGTCACCGGGGTCGCGACGCGTGGCCGGCTGGCGTTCCTGTTCACCGGGCAGGGCTCGCAGCGGGTGGGTATGGGCGCGGAGCTGCGTGAGGCGTTCCCGGTCTTCGCGTCGGCTTTCGACGAGGTCCTCTCGCACCTGGACCCGTCACTGGGGGAGGTCATTTCCACCGGTGAGGGTCTGGACGAGACCGGCAGCACCCAGCCCGCCCTGTTCGCTCTGGAAGTCGCCTTGTTCCGGCTGCTGGAGTCGTGGGGGGTGCGTCCGGATGTTGTGGCGGGGCACTCCATCGGTGAGATCGCCGCCGCGCACGTCGCCGGTGTGCTGTCTCTGGAAGACGCCTGCACGCTGGTCTCGGCACGGGGCCGTCTGATGCAGGCCCTGCCGGCCGGCGGAACCATGGTCGCCGTCCAGGCCTCCGAGGAGCAGGTCATTCCCCTGCTCGCCGGTCGTGAGGCCGAGGCCGGTATCGCCGCGGTCAACGGTGCGACCTCCGTGGTCATCGCCGGAAACGAGACCACGGTCCGGGAGATCACCGAGACGCTGGGCGTGAAGTCCAAGCAGCTCCCGGTGAGTCACGCTTTCCACTCGCCGCTGATGGAACCGATGCTGGAGGACTTCCGCAGCATCGTCGCCGGGCTGACCTTCCACGCCCCGCGTCTGCCGTTCGTCTCGACCGTGACCGGCCGGTCCGCCACCGCCGAGGAGCTGTGCTCCGTCGATTACTGGGTCGAGCACGTGCGCCGCCCGGTGCGTTTCGCGGACGCGATCGCCACCCTGGAAACCCAGGGCGTCACCCGCTTCCTGGAACTGGGCCCGGACGCCACCTTGACCGCGATGGCCAAGCCCTGCGCCTCGGACACCGCGCTCGTGGTGCCTGCCCTGCGCAAGAACCGCTCCGAAGCACGCTCCACGATCACCGCCCTCGGTGAACTCTTCGCCCACGGCACCCCCGTCGACTGGCCCGCCCTCTTCACCGGGACCGGAGCACGCACCGTCGACCTCCCCACCTACCCCTTCCAGCACGAACACCTCTGGCTCACCGTCCCCACGGACGGTGCGGCCAGTGACGCCGGCGCCTTCGGTCTCGCCGAGGCGGGACATCCGCTGCTCGGTGCGCTCGTCGAGCAGCCCGACTCCGGCACCCTCACCCTCACCGGCCGCCTCTCGCTCCGCACCCACCCCTGGCTCGCCGACCACGCCGTCCTCGGCACGGTCCTGCTGCCCGGCACCGCCCTGGTCGAACTGGCCCTGAAGGCGGGCGAACTCGTCGGCAGCCCGCTGCTCGACGAACTCACCCTCCAGGCCCCCCTGGTGGTCCCCGAGCGGGACGGTGTCCATCTGCACGTGTCCGTCGGCGAACCCGACGCCGCCGGCAACCGTGCGATCGGCGTCCACTCCCGGGCGGACGCGGAGGACGTGTGGGTGCGGCATGCGAGCGGTGTCGTGTCCTCGGGCCCGGTGGAGGCCGGTTTCGACCTGACGGAGTGGCCGCCGCCCGGTGCCGAGCCGGTCGCGGCGCAGGACCTGTACGAGCGGATGGCGGTGGCGGGTCTGGAGTACGGGCCCGCGTTCCAGGGTGTGCGCGGCGTCTGGCGGCTGGGCGAAGAGGTCTTCGCCGAGGTCGCCCTCGCGGACGCCGAGGCCGCCGAGGTGGCCCGGTACGGACTGCACCCCGCGCTCCTGGACGCCGCCCTCCACGGGACGTTCCTGGGACGGTCGAGCAGCCAGGGCGAACGGCGGCTGCCGTTCTCCTGGAGCGGCGTGCGCCTGTACGCCACCGGCGCGACCGAGCTGCGGGTCCGGCTGGTCCCGGCCGGGCAGGACACCCTCGAGGTGCACGTCGCCGACCCGAACGGCAAGCCGGTCGCCTCGGTCGACGCGCTGGCCCTGCGCCCGGTGTCGGCCGGGCAGCTCGGCGCCTCCGCCCTGCCCGACGGGCTGTTCCGCGTACGGTGGGCCGGTCTGTCGCTGCCCGAGCCCGGTGCCGGTGCTCCGGCCGGTGGCCGTGGCCCGGTGGTGGTCGGTTCCGGCCTCGGCCACAGCGACCACCCCGACCTCGCCGCACTCGCCGGCGCCGCCGCCGGGATCCCGGACCTGGTCGTCGTACCGTTCCTGGAGACCGCGGGCGCCGAGGCGGACACCGTGCGTGCGACCGTACGGCGTGGTCTCGCGCTGCTCCAGGAGTGGCTCGGCGACGACCGCTTCGCCGACGCACGGCTGGTGGTCCTGACCCGGGCGGGCGGGGACCCGGCCGCCGCCGCGCTCCAGGGCATGGTGCGCTCCGCGCAGGCCGAGAACCCCGGCCGTATCGTCCTGGCCGCCGCCGAGGATCTCGCCGGCTGCCTGGCCCTCGTGCCCAGGGCTGCCGCGACGGACGAGCCCGAGCTGCTCCTGCACGCCGACGGCAGCGTCTCGGCCCGCCGCCTCGCCCGGATGGACGGGGTGCAGGACGCGGACGACGTCGGCTTCGGGTCGGGGACGGTGCTGGTGACGGGCGGGACCGGGTTGCTGGGTGCTCTGATGGCCCGGCACCTCGTCACCACCCACGGTGTCCGGCGACTGCTGCTGACCAGCCGCCGCGGTCCCGCCGCCGAAGGCGCCGACCAGCTCGTGGCCGAGCTCTCCGCGCTCGGCGCCGAGGTACGGGTCGCGGCATGCGACGTCGCCGACCACGACGCGGTCCGGGAGCTGCTGGGCTCCGTACCGGCCGAACACCCCCTGACCGCGGTCATCCACACCGCCGGTGTCCTCGATGACGGTGTCCTCACCTCACTGACGCCGGAACGGGTCGAAGGAGTACTGCGTCCCAAGGTCGATGCCGCCTGGAACCTCCATGAGGCGACCCGCACCCTCGACCTGTCCGCGTTCGTCCTGTTCTCGTCGGCCGCCGGAGTCTTCGGCAGCGCCGGGCAGGCGAGCTACGCCGCCGCCAACGCCTACCTCGACGCCCTGGCCGCCCACCGCCGTGCCCTCGGCCTGCCCGGGCTCTCCCTGGCCTGGGGCCTGTGGGCCGGAGACGGCAACGCCACCGGCATGGGCGGCACCCTCACCGAAGCCGACCGGCGCCGGATCACCCGGACGGGATTCACGCCGATCGACCCGGAGCAGGGCCTCGCCCTGTTCGACAGCGCGCTGTCCCAGGGCGTCGCGGAACTCGTTCCGGCGCCGCTGGACCTCAAGGCCCTCCAGGACGGCGGCCGGGAACTCCCGGCGCTGCTGCACGGACTCGTCCGCACTCCCGTCCGCCGCACGGCCACGGGCGTGTCCACGGCGGCGGCCACGCCCGCCGACGCGGTGCCGCTCGCGGACCGGCTGCGCGGTCTGCCGGAGGACGACCGGCTTCCCCTCGTACAGAACCTCGTCCGTACCCATGTCGCCGCGATCCTCGGCTTCGCCGGCGTCCACGCGGTGCCCCTGGGCCGGTCCTTCACCAACCTGGGCTTCGACTCGCTCAGCACGTTCGAACTGCGCAACGCACTGGGCGGGGCCACCGGCCTGAAGCTGCCGGCGACGCTCGTCTTCGACTACCCCGAGGTCGACACGCTGGCCCAGTACCTGCTCGGCCTGCTGCTGCCCGCGGCGGAGCCCGGCGCCGTCCTCCTCGACCAGCTGGACGCCCTGACGGGCACGATCGAGGCCCTCGGCCCGGACGACGACCCGCTGCGCGAGGCCGCCGAGTCCCGGCTGCGCTCGCTGCTCGCCACGCTCGCCCCGACCACCGTTCCTCCGGGCGCCTTCAGCGGCGACCAGCAGATCGAGACGGCGACCGCGGACGAGCTCCTCGACCTCATCGACGCGGAATTCGGCACCTCCTGATCCGCCGCGACGGACAACCGACCTCGAAAGGACTACCGCCGTGGCGGACGAAACCCGACTCGTCGAATACCTCAAGCGAGTCACCTCCGAACTGCGCCAGGCCAACCAGCGCATCGAAGACATGCAGGACGAGGCCCACGAGCCGATCGCGATCGTGGGCATGAGCTGCCGCTACCCCGGAGGGGTCGAAACCCCCGAGGACCTGTGGCGGCTCGTCGAGACCGGCGCCGACGGCGTCACCGGCTTCCCGGAGAACCGGGGCTGGGACCTCGACCGGCTGTTCCACGAGGACCCCGACCACCGGGGCACCTCGTACAGCCGTGAAGGCGGCTTCCTGCACGACGCGGGCGAGTTCGACCCCACGCTGTTCGGGATCTCGCCGCGCGAGGCGCTGGCGATGGACCCGCAGCAGCGGCTGCTGCTCCAGACCTCCTGGGAGGCGTTCGAACGCGCGGGCATCGACCCGCAGTCGGTACGGGGCTCGCGCACCGGCGTGTTCACCGGCCTCATGTACCACGACTACGCGTCCAAGATCGGCACTCCGCCGGAGGACCTGGAGGGCTACCTCGGCAGCGGTACGGCCGGAAGCATCGCCTCCGGCCGGGTGGCGTACGTCCTGGGCCTCGAAGGCCCCGCCGTCACCGTGGACACCGCCTGCTCCTCGTCGCTGGTGACCCTGCACCTGGCCGTGCAGGCACTGCGCCGCGGCGAGTGCACCCTCGCCCTCGCGGGCGGCGTCACCGTCATGTCCACCCCCGGCACCTTCGTGGACTTCAGCCGCCAGCGCGGGCTGGCCGTGGACGGCCGCTGCAAGTCCTTCTCGGACGACGCGGACGGCACCGGCTGGGGCGAGGGCGTCGGCATGCTCCTCGTGGAGAAGCTGTCCGACGCACGCCGCAACGGGCACCGGGTGCTCGGCCTGGTGCGTGGCTCCGCCGTCAACCAGGACGGCGCGAGCAACGGCCTGACCGCGCCCAACGGGCCCTCCCAGCAGCGGGTCATCCAGCAGGCCCTGACGGACGCCCGCCTCCAGGTCCAGGACGTGGACACCGTCGAGGCGCACGGCACGGGCACGCGGCTCGGCGACCCCATCGAGGCGCAGGCGCTGCTCGCCACCTACGGACGGCGCCGCCGGCCGGACGGCAGCCCCCTCTACCTGGGCTCGCTGAAGTCCAACATCGGTCACACGCAGGCCGCCGCCGGCGTCGCCGGCGTCATCAAGATGGTCCAGGCCATGCAGCACGGCGTGCTGCCCCGGACCCTGCACGTCAGCGAGCCCTCCTCGCACATCGACTGGTCGGCGGGAGCCGTCGAGCTGCTGACCGAGGCCCGCGACTGGCCCGAGACCGGACGGCCGCGCCGCGCCGCCGTCTCCTCCTTCGGCATCAGCGGCACCAACGCCCACGTCATCCTGGAACAGGCCCCGCAGGAGGAGCCCGCGCAGGAAGCGGTTCCGGGCGAGGAGCCGCAGCCGTCCACCGAGCGGGCCGGCGCCGTCCGCCTGCCCGTCCTGCCGTTCCTGCTGTCCGCCGCCTCCGACGAGGCCCTGCGCGGCCAGGCCGGGCGGCTCGCCGCCCGGCTGCGCGAGCACCCCGGCACCGACCTCGTGGACCTGGCCGGCTCGCTCGCCACCACCCGGGCCGCCCTCGACCGGCGGGCCGTGCTCGTCGCACGCGACCACGCCGAACTGCTCGCCGGCCTCGACTCCCTGGCCCGCGGCGAACGCGCCGACGGCGTGCTCACCGGAGCCCCGGCCGAAGGACCGCTGGCCTTCCTCTTCACCTTCCAGGGCAGCCAGCGCCTCGGCATGGGCCGCGAACTCCACGAGGCCTTCCCGGTGTACGCCGAGGCCTTCGACGAGGCGTGCGCCGCGCTCGACCCGCACCTCGACCGCCCGCTCAAGTCGATCGTGTTCGCCCCCGAAGGCTCCCCGGAGGCCGCCCTCCTCAACCGCACCGGATGGTCCGCGCCTGCGATCTTCGCCCTCGAAGTCGCCCTGTACCGGCTCCTGGAGCACTGGGGCCTGCGCCCCGACGCGGTCTCCGGCGGCTCGCTCGGCGACTACGCCGCCCTGCACGTCGCCGGCGTGCTGCCGCTCCGCGAGACCGCACACCTCCTGGTCACCCGCAGCCGCCTGATCGAGGAACTCCCCGAGGGCGGCGCGATGATCGCGCTGGAGGCCTCGGAGGACGAGGTGCGCGCCTGCCTCGACGAGCTCGGCATCACCGGCCGCCTCTCCGTCGCCCTGGTCAACGGGCCGCGTGCCGTGGTCGTCTCCGGCGAGGAGGAGGCCGTGCTGGCCACCGCCGGGTACTGGCGCGAGCGGGGCCGCAGGACCCACCGGGTGGAGGTCAGCCACGCCTTCCACTCCGCCCACATGGATCCGGTGCTCGACGCGTTCGGTGCGTTCGCGCAGCGCCTCGACTTCCGGGCGCCCACCGTCCCCATGGTCGACGGGCTCACCGGCCGTTTCTTCGACGAGGGCCGGATCCCGGGGGCCGACTACTGGGTCCGACACATCCGCGAGGGTGCCCGCTTCTTCGACAGCGTGCGCACCCTGGAGACCCGGGGCACCGCGACGTACCTTGAGGTCGGCCCCATCGACATGCAGGCCCAGATGGGCCAGGACTGCCTCGTCGACACCGACCCCGACGCCCTCGTGCCCGCCCTGCGCCGGGGCACGCCCGAGCTGGAGTCCCTGGTCACCGCGCTCGCCCGGCTGCACACCCGGGGCGTCGCCGTCGACTGGGCGCTCTTCTTCGCCGAGCTCGGCGCCGCGTCCCGCGTCGACCTCCCGACGTACGCCTTCGAGCGGCGGCAGTTCTGGCTCGCCTCCGGCCACGCCCCGGGCGACGCGTCCGCGTTCGGTCTCGGCGAGGCCGGGCACCCGCTCCTCGGCGCCTGCGTGACCCTGGCCGACGCCGACGGGCAGCTCTTCACGGGCAGCCTGTCGCTGCGCACCCACCCCTGGCTGGCCGACCACGCCGTGTTCGGCACGGTCCTGGTCCCGGGCGCGGCCCTGGTCGAGCTGGTGCTGCACGCCGGTGAACGCGCGGGCTGCCCCGCCCTGGACGACCTCACCCTGGAGGCGCCGCTGGTGCTGCCCGTCACCGGTGGCGTCCAGCTCCAGCTCACGGTGGGCGCCGCGGCCGAGGACGGCCGCCGCCACGTGACCCTGCACTCCCGGGCGGACGGGGACGACGTGTGGGTGCGGCATGCGAGCGGTGTCGTGTCCTCGGGCGCGGTGGAGGCCGGTTTCGACCTGACGGAGTGGCCGCCGCCCGGTGCCGAGCCGGTCGCGGCGCAGGACCTGTACGAGCGGATGGCGGTGGCGGGTCTGGAGTACGGGCCCGCGTTCCAGGGTGTGCGCGGCGTCTGGCGGCTGGGCGAGGAGGTCTTCGCCGAGGTGGGTCTCGCGGACGCCGAGGCCGCCGAGGTGGCCCGGTACGGACTGCACCCCGCGCTCCTGGACGCCGCCCTCCACGCCCTCTGGTTCAGCGGTGACCGCGACGGCTCCGACGGGGCGGGTGGCGCCCGGCTGCCGTTCGCCTGGACCGGTGTCTCGCTCCGCGCCTCCGGGGCCACGGCCCTGCGGGTGCGGATCTCCCCGGTGCCCGGCTCGGACGCCGTGTCCTTCGCCCTCGCCGACACCACCGGCACGCCGGTGGCCTCGGTCGACGCGCTGGCCCTGCGCCCGGTGTCCGCCGGCCGGCTGGCGGGTGCCGCGCACCGCGACGCGCTCTTCCACGTGGAATGGGCGCCGGTCGACGTCGCCCCCGCAGCGGACGTCCGCACCGCCGTGCTCGGCTCCGCCGGCACGGCCGCGGCCACCGCCACCGCCCTCGGCACCACCGCCGCCGCGGACCTCGACGCCCTGGCCGCGGCCGGGCCGGTGCCGGACCTGGTGGTCGTGCCGTTCCTCGACGGAGGCGGCGCGGACGCGGAGACGACCCGCTCCGTCGTACGCCGCACGCTGGCGCTGCTCCAGGAGTGGGTGGCCGACGAACGGTACGCGGACGCGCGCCTGGTCTTCCTGACCCGGGGCGCCGCCGACGTTCCCGCCCTCGCCGCGCTCCAGGGCATGGTGCGCTCCGCGCAGGCCGAGAACCCCGGCCGGTTCGGCCTGGTGGACGTGGACGACGCGCAGGCCCTGGACTTGGTGGCCGCGCTGCTGAGCGGCGACGAGCCGCAGCTCGCGGTGGCCGACGGCGTCGTCCGGGCGCCGAGGCTGGCCCGAGTCCCGGCTCCGTCCGGCGAGACCCCGGACTTCGGGTCGGGGACGGTGCTGGTGACGGGCGGTACCGGGTTGCTGGGTGCCCTGATGGCCCGGCACCTCGTCACCACCCACGGTGTCCGGCGACTGCTGCTGACCAGCCGCCGCGGTCCCGCCGCCGAAGGCGCCGACCAGCTCGTGGCCGAGCTCTGCGCGCTCGGCGCCGAGGTACGGGTCGCGGCATGCGACGTCGCCGACCACGACGCGGTCCGGGGCCTGCTGGACTCCGTACCGGCCGAACACCCCCTCACCGCCGTCATCCACACCGCCGGTGTCCTCGACGACGGTGTCCTCACCTCGCTGACGCCGGAACGGGTCGAAGGAGTACTGCGTCCCAAGGTCGATGCCGCCTGGAACCTCCATGAGGCGACCCGCACCCTCGACCTGTCCGCGTTCGTCCTGTTCTCGTCGGCCGCCGGAGTCTTCGGCAGCGCCGGGCAGGCGAGCTACGCCGCTGCCAACGCCTATCTCGACGCCTTGGCCGCCCACCGCCGTGCCCTCGGCCTGCCCGGGCTCTCCCTGGCCTGGGGCCTGTGGGCCGGAGACGGCAACGCCACCGGTATGGGCGGCACCCTCACCGAAGCCGACCGGCGCCGGATCACCCGGACGGGATTCACGCCGATCGACCCCGAGCAGGGCCTCGCCCTGTTCGACAGCGCGCTGTCGCAGCAGTCGGTGACGCTCGTTCCGGTGCCGCTCGACCTCAAGGCCTTCCAGGACGGGGGCCGGGAGCTCCCGGCGCTGCTGCGCGGACTCGTCCGTACCCCCGTCCGCCGCGGCCCCGTACGCGCGGCGGCCGCCGCCGGAGCCGGCGCGACCGGCGGCACGGGCCTTCGGGAACGGCTGCTGACCCTGCCGTCCGAGGACCGGATCCCCGCCGTCCTCGACCTCGTCCGCACGCACGTGGCCACCGTCCTCGGCCACGGCGACCCCGGATCGCTCGACTCCGGCCGGGCCTTCCGCGACCTCGGCTTCGACTCCCTCAGCGCCACCGAGCTGCGCAACACGCTCAACACCGTCACGGGGCTGCGGCTGCCCTCGACCCTGGTCTTCGACCACCCCAGCCCGGGCGCACTCGCCGCGTACCTCCTCGGCGAACTCCTCGGCGACAGCGCCGGTGCGGAGGCGTCCGCGCCCGTAGCGGCACGCTCCACGGCCGCCGACGAGGACGAGGACCCGATCGTCATCGTGGGCATGAGCTGCCGCTACCCCGGCGGCGTCGAGACCCCCGAGGACCTGTGGCGTCTCGTCGAGACCGGCGGGGACGGCATCACCGGGTTCCCGGAGGACCGGGGCTGGGACATCGAGAACCTCTACCACCCGGACCCGGAGCACCGGGGCACCTCGTACGCCCGCGAGGGCGGCTTCCTGCCCTCCGCCGCCGAGTTCGACCCCGCCTTCTTCGGCATCTCGCCGCGCGAGGCCCTGGTCATGGACCCGCAGCAGCGGCTCCTGCTCCAGACCTCCTGGGAGGCCCTCGAACGCGCGGGCATCGACCCGCTGTCCGTGCGCGGCTCGCGCACCGGTGTGTTCGTCGGCCTGATGTACCGGGACTACCTCAGCAGGCTGCCCTCGATCCCCGAGGAGCTGGAGGGCTTCCGGGGTACCGGTGCCTCCGGCAGCGTGGCCTCCGGCCGCATCTCGTACACCTTCGGTCTCGAAGGTCCCGCGATGACGGTGGACACCGCCTGCTCCTCGTCGCTGGTCACCCTGCACCTGGCCGTGCAGGCACTGCGCCGCGGCGAGTGCACCCTCGCCCTCGCGGGCGGCGTCACCGTCATGGCCTCCCCGACCGCCCTGATCGACTTCAGCCGCCAGCGCGGACTCGCGCCCGACGGCCGCTGCAAGTCCTTCTCCGACGACGCGGACGGCACCGGCTGGGGCGAGGGCGTCGGCATGCTCCTCGTGGAGAAGCTCTCCGACGCACGCCGCAACGGGCACCGGGTGCTCGCCGTGATCCGCGGTACGGCCGTCAACCAGGACGGTGCCAGCAACGGCCTGACCGCGCCCAACGGCCCCTCCCAGCAGCGGGTCATCCGGGCCGCGCTCGCCGACGCGCGGATGACCACGGGCGACGTGGACGTGGTCGAGGCGCACGGTACGGGTACCCGGCTCGGTGACCCGATCGAGGCGCAGGCCGTCCTGGCCACCTACGGTCAGGGCCGTCCGGAGGACCGGCCGCTGTACCTGGGCTCTCTGAAGTCCAACATCGGTCACACGCAGGCCGCCGCCGGTGTCGGCGGCATCATCAAGATGGTGCAGGCCATGCAGCACGGCGTACTGCCCCGGACCCTGCACGTGAGCGAGCCCTCCTCGCACATCGACTGGTCGGCGGGAGCCGTCGAGCTGCTGACCGAGGCGCGTGAGTGGCCCGAGACCGGACGGCCGCGCCGCGCCGCCGTCTCCTCCTTCGGCATCAGCGGCACCAACGCCCACGTCATCCTGGAGCAGGCCCCGCAGGAAACCGCGGACGACCGTCCGGAGCGCGCCCCGGACGACACCCTCGTCCCCTGGACCCTCACGGCCAAGTCCCCGGCCGCCCTGCGCGGCCAGGCCGAACGGCTCCTCGCGTACCTGGGCGAGCACCCGGGCGCCGACGTACGGGACATCGCGTACTCGCTGGTGGCCACCCGCTCCTCCTTCGAGCACCGGGCCGTGCTCCTCGGCCGGCGGGAGGAGGACTTCCGCACCGGCCTCGCCGCCCTCGCGGCGGGCGAACCGGCCGTCGCGCCGACCCAGCTCCAGAACGCGGACGGCGGCCGCCTGGCGTTCCTGTTCACGGGGCAGGGCAGCCAGCGCGTGGGAATGGGCCGGGAGCTGTACGACGGATTCCCGGTGTTCGCGTCGGCCTTCGACGCGGTCTGCGGTGTCGTGGACCCGCTGTTGGGGCGTGCTCTGAAGCCGCTGGTCTTCGGAGAGGACGAATCCGAGGACGGAGTACTGGACCGTACGGAGTTCACCCAGCCCGCGGTGTTCGCGGTCGAGGTGGCGCTGTTCCGGCTGCTGGAGTCGTGGGGGGTGCGGCCGGACGTGGTGGCCGGGCACTCCATCGGTGAGATCGCCGCCGCGCACGTGGCCGGGGTGTTCTCGCTGGAGCACGCCGCACGGCTGGTCGTGGCGCGCGGCCGGCTGATGCAGGCGCTGCCGGAAGGCGGCGTGATGGTGGCGGTGGCCGCCTCGGAGGAGGACGTGCTGCCGCTGCTGGAAGGCCGGGCGGACCTGGTGGGTCTGGGTGCGGTCAACGGCCCGGAGTCCGTGGTGCTGTCCGGCGCGGGCACGGTCGTCGACGAGATCGTCGCCGTGCTGGCCGAACGGGGTGTCAAGACCCGCCGTCTCACGGTGAGCCACGCCTTCCACTCGCCGCTGATGGATCCGATGCTGGAGGAGTTCCGGCAGGTCGTCGAGGGCCTGGAGTTCGGCCGTCCGACCCTTGCGGTCGTGTCGACGGTGACGGGCGGCCCCGTCGAGGCGGAGGAGTTCGCCTCCGTCGGCTACTGGACGCGGCACGTGCGTCAGCCGGTCCGCTTCGCCGACGCGGTAGGTGCCCTGCGGGCGCAGGGCGTCTCCCGGTTCGTCGAGGTCGGTCCCGACGCCACCCTCACCGCCATGGCCAAGGCGAGCGTGGGCGACGACGTCTTCCTCGTACCGGCCCTGCGGCGCAACCGGCCCGAGACGCAGACCCTGACCGACGCCGTCACCGGCCTGCTCACCAAGGGCATCCCCCTGGACGAGGAGTCCGGGGCACGCCGGGTCGACCTGCCCACGTACGCCTTCCAGAACCGGCGCTACTGGCTGGACGTGCCCCGTCCGGTCACGGCGGAGTCCGGCGGGCCCGCCGCCCTCCCGGAGCTTTCCGGGCTGCCGGAGGAGGAGCCGGAGCAGAGGCCGACCGCCGATCCGACAGTGCTGTACGGCCTCTCGACGGCCGCACTGGAGCGCGAGCTGACGGACGTCGTGCGCACCACCGCGGCCCGGGTCTTCGGCCACGACTCGGCCGACGAGGTCGATCTCGCCGCGAGCTTCAAGGACCTCGGGATCGACTCGCTGACCGCCATCGAACTGCGCAACCGGCTCGTCGAGGCCACCGGCCTGGGGCTCCCGCCGACGCTGATGTTCGACTGCCCCACCCCGCTGGACCTGATCGCCAGGCTCCGGGAAGAGGTGGCACAAGAAGCCGCGGCGGCCGAGCCCGCGGCGCCGGTCTCGCTCCGCACGGAGCTCGACCGGCTGGAGAAGCTCCTCACCTCCAACGCGCCCGAAGACGCGGAGGAACGGGAAGAGGTCGGCGAGCGCCTGCGGGCGCTGCTGACGGCCTGGAACGACAAGGCCGCCACCGGGCCCGAGGACGCGTCCGCCGCCGACCTGTCCGCGGCCTCGGCCGAAGAACTCTTCGAACTGCTCGACGTGGAACTGGAGATGCCGTGACTGCCGCGACCAATGACGAGAAACTGCTCGACTACCTGAAGCGGGCCACCACCGAGCTGCGGGACACCAAGCGGCGGCTGCGCGAGGTCGAGGACCGCGGCCGTGAGCCCATCGCCGTCGTCGGCATGAGCTGCCGGCTGCCCGGCGGGGTGACCTCTCCCGACGAGCTGTGGCAGCTCGTCATGGACGAGCGGGACGCCATCGGCGACTTCCCGGTGAACCGCGGCTGGCAGCTGGAGGACGGCGAATCGGCCACCCACCAGGGCGGCTTCCTCTACGACGCCCCCGAGTTCGACGCCGACTTCTTCGGGATCTCGCCGCGCGAAGCCCTCGCGATGGACTCCCAGCAGCGGCTGCTCCTGGAGACCTCCTGGGAGGCGTTCGAGCACGCCGGCATCGACCCGACCTCGGTACGGGGGACCGCCGTCGGCGTGTTCACGGGCGTCAACCAGCACGGGTACGCCTCCGATGTCACCGAACTCCCGGAAGGCGTGGGGGGATACCTCTCCACCGGCGTCTCCGGCAGCGTCGCCTCCGGGCGCGTGGCGTACTTCATGGGCCTCGAGGGCCCGGCCGTCACCCTGGACACCGCCTGCTCCTCCTCGCTGGTCGCCGTCCACCTCGCCGTACAGGCGCTGCGCCGGGGCGAGTGCTCCATGGCGCTCGCCGGAGGCGTGACGATCATGTCGACGCCCGGTGCGTTCGTGGAGTTCAGCAAGCAGGGCGCGCTCTCCGGTGACGGCCGTTCCAAGTCCTTCGCCGCGGCCGCCGACGGCACCGGCTGGGGCGAGGGCGTCACCACCCTCCTGGTCGAGAAGCTCTCCGACGCCCGGCGCAACGGCCACCAGGTGCTCGCCGTGATCCGCGGCACGGCCGTCAACCAGGACGGCGCCACCAACGGCCTGACCGCCCCCAGCGGCAAGGCCCAGCAACGGGTCATCCGTGCCGCGCTGGCCGACGCCCGCATGGAGACGGCCGACGTGGACGCCGTCGAGGCGCACGGTACGGGCACCCGGCTCGGCGACCCGATCGAGGCGCAGGCCCTCCTCGCCACCTACGGGCAGGGCCGTCCCGAGGGCCGGCCGCTGTACCTGGGCTCGCTGAAGTCCAACATCGGCCACACCATGGCCGCCGCCGGAGCCGGCGGCATCATCAAGATGGTCCAGGCGATGCGGCAGGGCACCCTCCCCAAGTCGCTCCACATCGACGCCCCCTCCCCGCACATCGACTGGTCTGCGGGCTCCGTGGAACTGCTGACCGAGGCCCGGGAGTGGCCCGAGCTCGGGCGCCCGCGCCGCGCCGGCGTCTCCTCCTTCGGCATGAGCGGCACCAACGCCCACGTCGTCCTGGAGCAGGCGCCCGCCGACGACGACGCCCCGGCCGCCGCCGACGACGGCCCGGCTCCGGAGACGCCGGACACCCCGGTCCCGTGGACCCTGTCCGGCCGCAGCGAGGCCGCCCTGCGTGCCTCGGCCGAACGGCTCCTCGCCCACCTGGAGCGGTTCCCCGGCCAGCGCCCCGCCGACATCGGCCACTCCCTGGCCGTCGGGCGTGCCCACCTGGAGCACCGGGCCGTGCTGATCGCCGCCGACCGGGAGGACTTCATCCTCCGGCTCAAGGAGCTCGCCCTCGGCGAGACCTCGCCCGGGGCCGTCCGGGGCGTCGCCGCCGGTGCCCCTGCCAAGCCGGTGTTCGTGTTCCCGGGGCAGGGCTCCCAGTGGGTCGGCATGGCCGTGGGCCTGCTGGACTCCGCACCGGCGTTCCGTGAGGCGATCGAGGCCTGCGAGGAAGCACTGACGCCGTTTGTGGACTGGTCGCTGACCGATGTCCTGCGCGGCACCGAAGGTGCTCCGGGCTTCGACCGCGTCGATGTCGTCCAGCCCGTCCTGTGGGCCGTGATGGTCTCCCTCGCCGCGCTCTGGCGCTTCCACGGTGTGGAACCCGCCGCCGTCGTCGGCCACTCCCAGGGCGAGATCGCAGCGGCCTGCGTGGCCGGTGCCCTCACCCTCAAGGACGGCGCACTCATCGTCGCCCTCCGCAGCCGTGCCCTCCTGGACATCGCCGGACACGGCGGCATGGTCTCGATCCCCCTGCCCGTCGCCGAAGTCGAACACCGCATCGCCGCCTGGGACGACCTGTTCGTAGCCACCGTCAACGGCCCCCGCTCCACCGTCGTCTCCGGCGCCGCCACCCAGCTCGACGAACTCCTCGCCGCCTGCGAAGCCGACGACATCCGCGCCCGCCGCATCCCCGTCGACTACGCCTCCCACTCCGCCCACGTCGAAGCCATCGAAGAACGCCTCGCCGAACTCCTCGCCCCCGTCCGCCCCCAGCCCGCCCACACCCCGTTCCGTACGTCCGTCGACGGGGAGACCGAGGACACCGCCGTCTTCGACGCCGCCTACTGGTACCGGAACCTGCGCCGCACCGTGCGGTTCGAGGAGGCCGTCCGGGGGCTGCTCGCCGACGGACACCGGCTGTTCGTCGAGGTGAGCCCGCACCCGGTGCTGGCCACGGGCCTCCAGGAGACCTTCGAGGCCGCCGCCGTCGGCGGGCGCGCGCCGGCCGTCGTCGAGTCGCTCCGCCGCGACCAGGGCGGAACCGAGCGCTTCCTCACCTCCCTCGCCCAGCTGTACGTACGCGGCGGTGCGGTCGACTGGGCGCAGGCCACCGCGGGCCACCGCCCGTGCCGGGTGCCGCTGCCGACGTACGCCTTCCAGCGCAGCCACTTCTGGCTGGAGGGCGGCGGCAGCGGTGACGTCACCGCCGCGGGCCTGACGGCCGTGGGCCACCCGCTGGCACCGGCCGCCGCCGCGGTGCCCGGCACCGGGCAGCTGCTGTTCACGGGCCGGCTGTCCCTGCGCAGCCACCCCTGGCTGGCCGACCGCACGGTGCACGGAGCGCACGCGCTGCCCGAGCCGGCCCTGGCCGACCTCGCCCTGAGCGCCGGTGCGCGGGCGGGCTGCCCGCGGCTGTCCGTCCTGGAGACGACCGCCCCGCTCCTGCTGCCCGGACAGGGCGCCCTCCAGCTGCGCCTGGTCCTGGAGCCGGAGGCCGACGGCGTCCGGGGCTTCTCCCTCTACGCGCGCGCCCAGGACGCGCCGGACACCGAGGAGTGGACCCTGCACGCCCGCGGGGAACTCTCCACCGGCGAGCCCGTGGCCCCGGCCGTCACCGGCCTGGAGACCTGGCCCCCGCAGAACGCGCGGGAGCTGCCCGTCGACGAGCTGTACGGCGCCCTCCGCGACCGGGGTCTGGCCCACGGCGCCGCGTTCGGGCTCGTCACCGAGGCGTGGGAGGCGGACGGCGACTACTTCGTCGAGACCGTCCTGCCGCAGGGGCAGTCCGAGGCCGGTTTCACCGTGCACCCGGCGCTGCTCGACGCCGCCCTGCACCCGCTGCTCGCCGACACCGCACCGGACTCGACGGGGGGCCGGACCCTGCGCGCCGACCGCTGGGCCGACGCGGCGGTGCACGCCACGGAACCCGCCGTGCTGCGGACCCGGATCACCCGCACCGGCGCGGACACGGTCGCGCTGACCGCTGTGGACGCGGCGGGCGGCCCGGTCCTCACCGTCGGCGCCCTGCGCCTCGCGGACGCGGCACCCGAGGCGTACCCGTCCGGGCTCCCGGACGGCGAGCCCGTCGCCGCGCCCGTACTCCCGCCCACCGGGCCGCGGCGCGCGGCCGCCACCGCGCCGGCCGTCGCCGGCGGGCTGCGCGCCCGGATCGCGGCGCTGTCCCCGCAGGACGCGGAGAGCGAGCTGTGCCGGTTCATCCAGGGCACCGTCGCCTCCGCACTCGGGCACACCTCGGCCGACGCCGTCGACCCGGACCGGTCGTTCATCGAGCTGGGCATCGAGTCGATCACCGCCACCCAGCTGCGTGCCCGGCTCGGCGAGGAGACCGGGCTCCAGCTCCCCGTCACCCTGGTGTTCGACCACCCCACGGCCGTCCTGCTGGCCCGCCACCTCGTCGAGGGGATCGCCGCGGACGGGGCGGGCGGCGCGGCGGGCGGGGCCGCCGGCACGCTCACCACGCTGTTCCGGCACGGCTGCGAGCAGGGCAGGGCCTCCGAGGCCGTGCAGATGCTGGTGGCCGCCGCCCGGCTCGCGCCCTCCTTCGAGCGGCGCGAGGACGCGGCCCGGCTGCCCGGCCCGGTGCGCTTCGCGCGGGGCGACCAGGGACCGGCGGTCTTCTGCTTCCCCTCGCTCGGCGCCATCTCGGGTCCGCACGAGTACCTGAAGTTCGCCTCCGCCTTCCAGGGCGTACGCGACGTGACGGTCCTGCCGCACCCCGGGTTCCTCGACGGCGAACCGCTCCCGGCCGACCGTGACGTGCTCGCCGCCGCCCACGCCGAGGCGGTCCTGGAGGAGGCCGGCGGCCGGCCCGTGGTGCTGCTCGGCCGCTCGTCCGGCGGCTGGATCGCGCACCGGGTGGCCCAGCGCCTGGAGGAAATCGGCAGTCCCGCCGCCGGTGTGGTCCTGCTCGACACCTACTCCCGTACCGCCGACCACTACAGCCTTCCGCTGATGACCTCCCAGATGGTCGCCGCCGCCGACCTGTTCGTACCGCTGGACGATCTGCGGCTCACCGCGATGGGCTCGTACATCGGCATCCACGCCGACTGGCGGCCCACCGCACACCACACCCCCACGCTGCTGCTCCGCGCGGCGGACCCCGTACCCGGCGTCCCGGCCGACGAGTCGGCGCCGGAGGGCGGCCGCCCGGGCTGGGAGTTCGCCACCGAGCGGGCCGACGTACCCGGCGACCACTTCACGATGCTCGACGAGCACGCCCGCACCACCGCCGACTCGGTCGAAGCCTGGCTGCGCGGACTCACCGTCTGACCCCTCTGTCCCACCCTCCCCCCAGAAGAAAGAGAACCGTTCCTTATGCAAGCGGCAACGGCCCAGCGCGAGCTGTGGCTGCGGCAGTACCACCCAGGCCCCGACGACGGGCCGGTGCTCGTCTGCTTCCCCCACGCCGGCGGATCGGCCACCGCCTTCCGCCCGCTGTCCGCGGACCTGTCCGCCCACACGGCGGTCCGGTGCGTCCAGTACCCGGGCCGGCAGGACCGGTACACCGAGGCACCCGCCACCCGGCTCGGCGCACTCGCCGACGCCGTCTCCGCGGTGCTCGCCGCGGAGACCGGGCGGCCCCTGGTGCTCTACGGACACAGCATGGGCGCCCTCGTGGCGTACGAGACCGCTCTGCGTCTGCAGGAGCGCCACCCCGGCGCCGCCCCGGTCGGACTCGTGGTCTCGGGGGCCCAGGCCCCCGGGGTCCCCCGTACCGACTGCGTACACCGGCGCGACGACGACGGCGTCATCGAGGAGATCCGCAAGCTCAACGGCACGGCACCCGAGCTGCTCGCCGACCCCGACGTGCGGGCCATGATCCTGCCCGCCGTGCGCGGCGACTACGAGGCGCTGGAGAGCTACCGCTTCCGTCCGGAAGCACCTCGGCTGGACTGCCCGGTCAGCGTGCTGATCGGCACCGAGGACACGCAGACCACCCAGGACGGCGCGCTGCGCTGGCAGGAGATCACCGCGGCGGGCTTCGGTCTGCGCAGCTTCCCCGGCGGCCACTTCTTCACCGAGTCGCACCGCCCGCAGGTGGCCGCGGCCCTCACCGACGACATCCGTTCGTTCACGTCCGAAACCGAAATACGGAGCTTCCGTTGACATCCCGCCCCCGCCCGTCGTTCGGGCTGACCGTCCTCGCCGTCTCACTGCCCATGTTCATGGTGGCGCTGGACAACCTGGTCGTCACCAACGCCCTCGCCTCCATCCGCCGGGACCTCGGCTCCACGGTGGAGAACCTCCAGTGGGTCACCAACGCCTACGTCCTCGGATTCGCGGGCTTCCTGCTGACCGCCGCCGGACTCGGCGACCGCTACGGCCGGCGCAAGGTGTTCGCCATCGGCATCACCGCGTTCACCCTCGCCTCGCTGGGCTGCGGTCTGTCCGACTCCACCGAGGCCCTGATCCTCTTCCGCACGCTGCAGGGCATCACCGCCGCGGCCGTACTGCCGCTCTCGCTGACCATCCTGACGGTCTCGGTCCCGCCGGAGAAGCGCGGCGTCGCCATCGGCCTGTGGAGCGCCATCAGCAGCCTGGCCGTCGCGCTCGCCCCGCTCGTCGGCGGCGGCATCACCACCGGCCTCGACTGGCACTGGATCTTCCTGATCAACATCCCGGTCGGCCTGATCGCCATTCCGCTGGTGCTGAAGGTGCTCGACGAGAGCCGCGGCGCGCCCGCCAAGCTCGACATCCCGGGCCTGGTCCTGGCCGGCGCGGGTGTGCTGAGCCTCATCTGGGCCATCGTCAAGGGCGGCGAGGAGGGCTGGACCTCGTCCACCGTCGTGGCCGCCTTCGCGGCCGCCGCCGTACTGCTCGTCGCGTTCCTGCTGTGGGAGCGCAAGGCCTCCTCGCCGATGCTGCCGCTGAGCATCTACAAGATCAAGGCGTTCTCCCTCGCCAACGTCGTGTCGCTCGCGGTGTTCTTCGGCCTCTTCGGTCCGATCTTCCTGATCGCTCAGTACCTCCAGGTGGCCCGCGGCCACTCCGCGTTCGAGGCCGGCCTGTGGACCCTGCCGTGGGCGATCATGCCGATGCTCGTCGCCCCCTTCGCGGGCAAGTTCGCCCCCCGGGTGGGCAGTGGGCTGTTGATGGCGGCCGGTCTGTTCATCTCCGGCATCGGCCTGGCCTGGTTCGCCGCGGTGGCCGGAGTCGACGCCGCCGACTGGGAGTACGTCGGTCCGTTCATCCTGGCCGGCGCCGGCATGGGCCTCGTCTTCGCGCCCACCGCAATGGTCGTCATGAGCTCGGTCCCCCCGCAGATGGCGGGCAAGGCGTCGGGCGCCAACACGACGGTGCGTGAGCTCGGCGGCGCCCTCGGCATCGCCGTCAGCACCAGCATCTTCTCGACCTCCGGTGCCTACGACACCCCGCAGAGCTTCACCGACGGCATGACCCCCGGCCTGTGGGTCGGGGCCGCCGTCCTCGTCGTGGGCGCGCTGATCGCCCTGGCCATCCCGCGTCCGCGGCAGGCGGGTGCGGCGCAGCCGCAGCCGCAGCCGCCGGTGAAGCAGGACGCCGCCGCCGTGGCGGAGTGACGGAAGGTCACCGCAGCGCGGTGAACGGAACCCGTTGAGCGGGAGGGGCCGGTGGCCCGTGACACGCCGTGGCGCACGGGCCACCGGTGCCCCTCCCCTCCGTCCGGGTTCCGGCACGACCAAGGCAAAACGTCAAGAACGGGTGGGACATGTACGGGGATGAAGACCGCGCCGGTGTGGGAGTCACCGCCGGCTCACGCGGCCGAGTGGCCGAGCTGCACGCCCTGCGCGAGCAGGCGCGGCGCGGTCCGAGCGAGAAGGCCACCGAAGCGCAGCACGCCAAGGGCAAGCTGACCGCGCGCGAGCGCATCGCGCTCCTGCTCGACGAAGGTTCCTTCCGGGAGGTCGAGCAGTTGCGCCGGCACCGGGCGACCGGTTTCGGGCTGGAGGCGAAGAAGCCCTACACGGACGGTGTGATCACCGGGTGGGGAACGGTCGAGGGCCGGACG
>NZ_JBEZKZ010000033.1:0-76776 GCF_040651895.1 Streptomyces sp. NPDC048352 | reverse complement strand
CGCCCGGCGGGCCCCCCCCCGTGGGGGGGGGGGGCCCACGGCCACTGCCACGAACGGCGAGACAAGGGGGTACGGCGCATGCGTGGCGGCTTCCCAGGCCTGCGGGAACGCCCCGGGGCCGCAGGGGGCGGCAGCGGCGGGCCGGCCGGCGCGCTGAGCGGTGTACGCGGCGGCACCGGCCGACGGGTCCGGGTGCGGATGCGGATGCGGATGCGGGCCGGGCTGGTCGCGCTCGCCGCGTGCGTCGGCGTCTGGCTGATCGGCAGCGGCGTCGGGGTGACCGTACGGCCCCCGCTGCCCTCCCCCGCCGAGGCGCTGAGCGCGCAGGTCCTCTACCCCGGGAGCATCGGCCCGCTGCCCGGTTCGCCGCCCGTCCGGATCCGGATCCCGTCGATCCGGGTGGACGCCCCGCTCACGGGATTGGGCCTGGACCGCGACGGCGGCCTCGAAGTGCCCCCGCCGGCCCGCCGGGACCTCGCGGGCTGGTACCGGGACGGGACGACGCCGGGTGCGACGGGCACCGCCGTGATCGTGGGCCACGTCGACCACGCCAGCGGCCCCGCCGTCTTCTACCACCTGGGCGCGCTGCACCGGGGGGCCGGGATCGAGGTCGCCCGCGCGGACGGGCGTACGGCCGTCTTCACCGTCCACGCGGTCGAGGTCCACGACGCCGGGGACTTCCCGGACCGGCGCGTGTACGGCCCCTCGCCGCGCGCCGAGCTGCGGGTGATCACCTGTGGCGGCGCCTTCTCCCCGCGCACCGGCTACCAGGGCAACGTCGTCGTCTTCGCCCACCTCACGGGGACGTTCTGACGGGGCGCTACCCCCACTGTTCGAAGCCGAGCTTGACCACCAGCGCGCCCACCACCGTGAGCAGCACGCCGCGGACGAAGCCGCTGCCCTTCTTCAGTGCCATCCGGGCCCCGACCATGCCGCCGGCCAGGTTGAAGACCGCCATCAGCGCGGCCAGCTGCCAGAACACCATGCCCTGGTAGGCGAACATGGCAAGCGCCCCCGCGTTGGTGCAGCAGTTGACGATCTTGGCGGTGGCGGAGGCGGTGACCAGGTCGAGGTGGAGCAGGGCGGTCAGGGCCAGCACCAGGAAGGTGCCGGTGCCGGGGCCGATGAGGCCGTCGTAGAAGCCGATGCCGAGGCCCGCGAGGGCGATCGTGAGCAGCACCCGGCCGCGGGAGACGGGGGAGGCGGCGGGGGCGGCGCCGAAGCCCGGCTTGAAGATGACCACGGCCGCGACCACCACCAGCACCCCCATGATCAGCGGGCGCATCGTGTCCTTGCTGATGCCCCCGGCGAGCGCGGCCCCTCCCATGGATCCGGCGAGCGCGGCCACACCGATGCGGACGGCGAGCTTCACGTCCACCGGGGTCTTGCGGACGTAGGTGACGGCCGCGCCGGCGGTGCCCACGATGGCGACCGCCTTGTTCGTTCCGAGGACGGCGGCGGGGTGGGCGTTCGGCAGGCCGAGCAGCAGGGCCGGCAGGAGCAGCAGTCCGCCGCCGCCCACCACCGCGTCGATCCAGCCGGCCGCCGCTGCGGCCGCGCACAGCACGATGATCATGGTCGTTGATATGTCAGGCACGGCCACGACCCTAGGGACCGGTTCGGTGCAGGAGCCATCGATCACCGGAAACTTGCGCAAAGGTTGAGCTTCGGCGCGCCGGGGCGCCGCCGCCAGCCGCCTCACCGGCCCTCGACGGGGGCGCTGAGGCCGGTGTTCCGTCCGGGTAACAGAGGCGATGCGGCGGGGAAACAGCGGGCCCGCACGCTCGTTCCATGACCTCGAAGCAGCGTGTGGTGGTGATCGGCGGCGGCCTGGCGGGCCTGCGGCTCGCCGCACGGTTGGGCCCCGGCGCGGCGGTGACCGTCCTCGGGGAGGAGACCCACGCCCCCTACAACCGGGTCCTGCTGGCCGAGGTGCTGGCCGGCCGGTACGCACCCGAGGTCACCGCGCTCCCGGCCCCCGGCCCGGCGCTGCGCCGGGGTGTCCGGGCGGTGCGGATCGACCGCGCGGACCGCGCCGTGCACTGTGACGACGGCGCCGTGGAGCGGTACGACACCCTGGTGCTGGCCACCGGCTCGAACCCGGTGCTCCCGCCGCTGCGCGGGCTGTTCACCCCGGACGGGCGGGAACTCCCGGAGGGGGTGCACGCGTTCCGCACCATGGACGACTGCCTGGCCCTCGCGGCGGCCGTGGGCCCGGGCGTACGGGCCGTGGTGATCGGCGGCGGCCTGCTGGGCGTCTCCGCGGCCCGTGCGCTGGCCGCGCGGGGCGCGCAGGTGGTCCTCGCCCAGCAGGCGGAGCGCCTGATGGAGCGCCAGCTCGACGCCGACGCCTCCGCGCTGCTGCGGGACCACCTGGACGCGCTCGGCGTGGAGATCCACACGGAATGCCGCGTCCGCGGCCTGACCACCATCCCGGCCGGCCGGCGGCCCGGCACCCCGCCCGGCCCGGACACCCGCAGGGTCACCGGCGTCGAGCTCGCCGACGGCTACCGGCTCGACGCCGACGTCGTCGTCCTCGCCTGCGGGGTCCGCCCCCGGGTCGGGCTCGCCCAGGCAGCCGGGCTGGAGGTCCGCAAGGGCATCGTGGTTGACGCCCGGCTGCGCACCAGCGACCCGTACGTCCACGCCATCGGCGACTGCGCCGAGCACGACGGCCGGGTGTACGGCCTGGCCGGGCCCGCCCTGGAGCAGGCCGACGCCCTCGCGGCGGTCCTCCGGGGGTCGGCGGACACCGCGTACACCGGCACCCGTGCCCTCACCCGCCTCACCCTTCCCACCGCGGACGGCGCCGGCCCCTTGGACCTCGCCGCCTTCGGCGACCCGGTCCCGCTCCCCGGCGACGACGTGCTCCGCCTCGCCGACGCCACCCGCCGCACCTACCGCAAGGTCGTCCTGCGCGGCGACCGGCTCGTCGGCGGGGTGCTGCTCGGCGAGCTCTCCACCGTGGGCGCCCTCGCCCGCACCTGGGAGGGCGACGAGTTCCTCACCGCCCCGCACGACCCGTTCCACCTGCTCACCGACGACGGAGGCCACTGATGACCGTGCCCGAGCCCCTGCCCGCGATCGTGCTCATCGGACACGGCATGGTCGGCCAGCGCTACCTGGAGGCCCTCGCCGAACGCGGGGCCACCGCCACGCACCGGATCACGGTGCTCTGCGAGGAGCCGCGGCCCGCCTACGACCGCGTGCACCTCACCTCGTACTTCTCCGGCTCGACCCCCGAGGACCTCTCCCTCACCCCGGCCGGGTTCATGGAGCAGCACGGGATCGAGCTCCACCTCGACGATCCCGCCGAGCACGTCGACACCGGCGCCCGTACCGTCACCTCCCGCTCCGGGCAGGTCTTCCCGTACGACGTCCTCGTCCTGGCGACCGGCAGCTACCCCTTCGTGCCGCCCGTCCCCGGCAAGGACGCCCCCGGCTGCTTCGTCTACCGCACCATCGAGGACCTCCTCGCGATCGAGGACTACGCCAAGACCCGCACCAGCGGGGCCGTCGTCGGCGGCGGCCTCCTCGGCCTGGAGGCGGCGGGCGCCCTCCAGGGGCTCGGGCTCGCCACCCGCGTCGTCGAGTTCGCCCCGCGCCTGATGCCCGTCCAGGTGGACGAGGGCGGCGGCGCGGCCCTGCTGCGCACCATCGAGTCCATGGGGCTGACGGTGCACACCGGGGTGGGCACGCAGGCGGTGCTGACCGGCGAGGACGGCTCGGTGTGCGGGATGAGCCTCTCGGACGGGTCCACCGTCGAGACCGACCTGGTGGTCTTCTCGGCCGGGGTCCGCCCCCGCGACCAGCTGGCCCGCGCCGCGGGCCTGGCGGTCGGCGAGCGCGGCGGCATCACCGTGGACGCCCGCTGCCGCACCTCGGACCCGCACGTGTACGCCATCGGCGAGTGCGCGCAGGCCGTCGACGGCCGCGTCTACGGGCTGGTCGCACCCGGCTACGAGATGGCCGAGACGGCCGCCGAGGACCTCCTGGGCCGGGAGAAGGAGTTCACGGGGGCCGACCTGTCCACCAAGCTCAAGCTGCTCGGGGTCGACGTGGCCTCCTTCGGCGACGCGCACGGCGCGGCGGAGGGCAGCCTCGACGTGGTCTGGTCCGACTCCCGCTCCGGGATCTACAAGAAGCTGGTCGTCTCCCCCGACGGGGTGCTGCTCGGCGGGGTGCTGGTCGGCGACGCGGACGCGTACGGGCTGCTGCGCCCGCTCACCGGCAGCGTCCCGCCGGTCTCCCCGGAGCAGCTGGTGCTGCCGGCCGGCGTCGGCGCACCCGTCGCGCTCGGCCCGTCCTCGCTGCCGGACACGGCGGTGATCTGCTCCTGCCACAACGTCACCAAGAAGGCCATCACCGCCTGCGCCACCCTGCCCGAGGTGAAGAAGTGCACCAAGGCCGGCACCGGCTGCGGCAGCTGCCTGAAGGTGATCGGGCAGCTGCTGCCGGCCGCGGCCGACCAGGGGCTGTGCGGCTGCTTCCCGTACACCCGGGCCGAGCTGTACGAGATCGTGCGCACGCGGCGCCTGGCCTCGTACCGGGAGCTGCTGGACGGCCACGGCCGGGCGGAGGCGCGCGGCGGTGACGGCTGTGAGGTCTGCAAGCCGGCCGTCGGCTCGATCATCGCCTCCCTCGCGCCCGCCCTGGGCGCCAGCGGCTACGTCCTGGACGGGGAGCAGGCCGCCCTCCAGGACACCAACGACCACTTCCTCGCCAACCTCCAGCGCAACGGCTCGTACTCGGTCGTCCCGCGCATCCCGGGCGGTGAGATCACCCCCGACAAGCTGATCGTGATCGGGGAGGTGGCCCGCGACTTCGGCCTCTACACGAAGATCACCGGAGGTCAGCGGATCGACCTCTTCGGCGCGAGCGTGGACCAGCTGCCGCAGATCTGGGCGCGGCTGGTCGACGCCGGCTTCGAGTCCGGGCACGCGTACGGCAAGGCCCTGCGGACGGTGAAGTCCTGCGTGGGGCAGACCTGGTGCCGCTACGGCGTCCAGGACAGCGTGCGGATGGCCATCGACCTGGAGCTGCGCTACCGGGGCCTGCGCGCACCGCACAAGCTGAAGTCGGCAGTGTCGGGCTGCGCCCGCGAGTGCGCGGAGGCGCAGAGCAAGGACTTCGGGGTGATCGCGACGGCGAGCGGCTGGAACCTCTACGTCGGCGGCAACGGCGGGGCGACCCCGCGCCACGCGGACCTGCTCGCACAGGACCTGTCCGACGCCGAACTGGTGCGGCTCATCGACCGTTTCCTGATGTTCTACATCCGCACCGCCGACCGCCTGGAGCGCACCTCCACCTGGCTGGACCGGCTGGAGGGCGGCCTGGACCACCTGCGGGACGTGGTGGTGCACGACTCGCTGGGCTTGTGCGCGGAGCTGGAGGCCCTGATGGCCGACCACGTGGCGCACTACCGCGACGAGTGGGCCGAGACCCTGTCGGACCCGGACCGGCTGCGCCGGTTCGTGTCCTTCGTCAACGCCCCCGGCGCCCCCGACCCGACCGTGAAGTTCGTTCCCGAGCGCGACCAGGTCAAGCCCGACCTGGCCGTCCTGACCATTGGAGGACCGGTCCGATGACCGTCGAACTGAAGGTGGCCGACAGCTGGCTGACGGTGTGCGAGCTCTCGGCGCTCGTCCCCGGGCGCGGGGTCGCGGCCCTGCTGCCCGACGGGAGCCAGGCCGCGGTCTTCCTCGACCGCGCGGGACGCCCGTACGCCATCGGCAACCAGGACCCCTTCACCGGCGCGCACGTCCTGTCGCGGGGGCTGGTGGGCCGGGCGGCGGGCCGGCCCTTCGTGGCGTCGCCGCTGCTGAAGCAGCGCTTCGACCTGGAGTCGGGGCGCTGCCTGGACGACGAGGAGGTGGCGGTCCGGACGTACCCGGTGCGGACCGCCTCCGCTCCCGCCTCCTAGGGGCCGGTCAGCCCTGGATCGCGGCGGGGTCCATCCAGACGTACTCCCACACGTGGTGGTCCAGGTCCTCGAAGGCACGGCCGTACATGAAGCCCAGGTCCATGGCCGGGCGGGGCTCGGTGGCGCCGGCCGCGAGGGCGGCGTCGACGACCTCGTCGACCTGCTCGCGGCTGTCGGCGCTGAGCGCGACCATGACCTCGGTGGTCTGCGAGGCGTCGGCCACCGGCTTGGTGGCGAACTCCTTGAACTTCGCCTCGGTCAGGAGCATCGCGAAGATGGTGTCGCTGATCACCAGGGAGGCCGCCGTCTCGTCGGTGAACTGCGGGTTGAAGGAGTAGCCGAGCTTCTCCCAGAAGGCCTTCGCGGCGTCCAGGTCCTTCACCGGCAGGTTGACGAAGATCATCTGAGCCATCTCGGTTCCTCTTCTCTGGTGGCGTGGTGCGTGGTGCGCGCTACGCGGTGCGCTGTCGAAGGGGTAGACCCGGGCGCCCGCACGAACTCATCGCCGTCCGGCGAAGTTTTTTCGGTTGATTTCGTCTCCGCAGGTCACAGCCGTGTACGGCGGCCCGCGACGCGGTCCGGTGCGCCGGGGCGCCGGGGCGGCCGCCGCGGGAGCGACCGCGAGCCGGTCGCTCCCGCGTCATGCGCCGTTGTCGTGGCGTCCATGCGGCGCCCCTAGGTTCCTCCACGCGTGCGACCCCGCGCCCGACCGGGTGCGGGGCCCTCCTCCCACAGGAGTGACCGTGGAACGTCGTACCTTCCTGCGCGGTGCCGTCATCGGCACCTCGGCCGCCGCCTTCGCCGGCACCCTCACGCACGGCGCCGCCCACGCCGCGCCCGCCCAGCCCGGCGCCGGCCCCTACGGCGCCCTCGGGGCGGCGGACGCGAACGGGATCATGCTGCCGGCCGGTTTCAGCAGCCGGGTCGTCGCCCGCTCCTCGCAGACGGTGAGCGGCACCTCGTACACCTGGCACAGCGCCCCCGACGGCGGCGCCTGCTTCGCGGACGGCACCGGCTGGATCTACGTCTCGAACTCGGAGGTCAACCCGGGCGGCGGCGCGAGCGCGGTGAAGTTCGACTCCTCGGGCACGGTGACCGGGGCGTACCGGATCCTGTCGAACACCCGGCAGAACTGCGCGGGCGGCAAGACCCCGTGGAACACCTGGCTGTCGTGCGAGGAGGTCAGCCTCGGCTACGTCTACGAGACCGACCCGTACGGGGTCAACGCGGCCGTGCAGCGGCCCGCGATGGGCCGGTTCAAACACGAGGCGGCGGCGGCCGACCCGGTGCGCCGGGTGGTGTACCTGACCGAGGACGAGACGAACGGCTGCTTCTACCGGTTCGTGCCGTCCACCTGGGGCAGCCTCTCCTCCGGCACGCTCCAGGTCATGGTTGCCGGAAGCGGGACCTCCGGCTCCTTCAGCTGGCAGAACGTGCCGGACCCCGACGGCTCGCCGACCGCCACCCGCTCCCAGGTCTCCGGCGCGAAGCAGTTCAACGGCGGCGAGGGCTGCCACTACGCGAACGACACCGTCTGGTTCACGACCAAGGGCGACAACCGGGTCTGGCAGCTCGACCTCGCCGCCGGCACCTACGAGCTGGCCTACGACGACTCCCTGGTCCCGGGCGGCGCGGCGCCGCTGACCGGCGTCGACAACGTCACCGGGTCCGCCTACGGCGACCTCTACGTCGCCGAGGACGGCGGCACCATGGAGATCTGCCTGATCACCCCGGACGACGTGGTGGCGCCCTTCCTGCGGGTCACCGGCCAGTCCTCCTCGGAGATCACCGGCCCGGCCTTCTCGCCGAACGGCAGCCGGCTGTACTTCAGCAGCCAGCGCGGTACGAACGGCTCCTCCAGCGGCGGCATCACCTACGAGGTGACCGGTCCCTTCCGCGTCTGACGCGGGGCTCCTGACCGGCCGTACCGGTCGCACCGCGGCCGGAGCCCGGCGGGGAGGGCCTGCGCCTCCCCGCCGGGCTCCCGCACGTCCTGGCGAAGCCGCTGGCGAAGCCACTGGCGAACCGATCCTTCAGGAGACCACCGCGCCGCCCTTGAGCAGGGCCGCGCCCAGCGGCGTCACCGTGTGCAGGACGGCGTTGCCGTGGCGCAGGGTGGTCACCAGCCCCGCCTCCCGCATCACGCAGGCGTGCTGGCTCGCGGAGGCCAGCGAGACCCCGGCCCGGCGGGCCAGCTCGCTGGTGGTGGCCCCGTCGCCGATGGCCCGCAGCACCACCGAGCGGGTGTGGCCCACCAGCTTGCCGAGCGTGCGCTGGCGCTGCTCCTCGGCGGGCCGGGCGGCCTCCCCGCTCGCCGCAGCGGAGGCGAGCTGGGCGGCGGCCGGGTAGACCAGCACCGGCGGCAGCTCCGGGTCGTGCAGGGTCACCGCGGTGCGCCGGCAGAAGAAGGACGGCTGGAGCAGCAGCCCGCGCCCGCGCAGCCGTACGTCCCGGTCCACCGGGTACTCGCACTCCAGCACCGGGGCCCGCCAGCGCAGCATGGGCGGCAGTGAGGCCAGCAGCTCGTCCGCGCCCCCGTCGAGGAGGGCGCGGCCGCGTGCCGCCCGTTCCGCCTCGATCTGGGCCTGGATGTGGGTCCAGTACGGCTCCACGGCCGCCCGGTGGTACGCGCGCAGCTCGCCCAGCAGCCGGGGCAGGTGCTTGGTGCCGCCGTCCATCAGCTCCCGCAGCCGGGCCGGCGGCGGGGTCCCGAAGGCCGCGCCGAATCCCGTCCCGGCGCCGGAGCCCACGAGGGACAGCTCCCGGCGCAGCCGTTCGGGGCGCAGCCCGCGCAGCGCGTCGAGCCCGAGGTCCCAGCCGTACTGGCCCTCGGCCGGGGTGAGGAAATCGGGGAAATAGCCGCGAGCCGGTATGAGCGCGCTCAGCAGTCTTGTTTCACCATTCAACCGGCTCCGGGTTTCTGTGCGCCATTCGCCGAAGAACCGGGCGTCACGCCGGTCTCTTAAGCGATGAAAACTAAGAATCGTTTCCCACAACGCATCGGGACGCCCTGCCATCCGTACGCGTGCCAGGTCCACTCCAGTGAAATGGATACGAAGCACCGAACCCCCACCTGTGCAACCGCAATCCCCCCGCCCCATGAGTATGCACGCCGTCACACGTGGTCACCACGCCCTTTCGGCCACAGTTGAAACCCCTTTCGGCAGGGGCGTGACAAGCGAAATCCTGTAGTCCGCCAGGCACACTCCGGCGCGACCGAAACGCTCCGTGAAGGCCGTGGGGGGCTTTGCGGGGCCTGGCGGTCGGTCGCACCGGGAAGCGCCGACGTGCCTGGCGGATAGGCGGCAGGCGGTGGACGGGTGGGGATCCGTCCACCGCCTGGCGCCGTAATGACATTGTTGAAAATTTCGCGATACGGGCCCACGCCCGTGCGGGGCCCCGGAAATGGATGCGCCCGCCCCCGGCAGTCAGGGAACCGGGGGAGGGCGCAGTCAGGAGGGCTCGCGGCGGCCCCTGGGGGCCGGCGGGCCGGGTGCGGGGCCCCGAGGGGCCCCGAGGGGCCCCGCGGGGCTCAGCGGGGCTCAGCGGCTGTCGGAGCCCTTCGACTCGGCGGCGGCGCGGCCCGCCTCCAGGCGCGCCACCGGGATCCGGAACGGCGAGCAGGAGACGTAGTCGAGGCCGACCTCGTGGAAGAAGTGCACCGACTCCGGGTCGCCGCCGTGCTCACCGCAGACGCCGAGCTTCAGGTCGGGGCGGGTGGCCCGGCCGGACTGGACCGCGCTGCGGACCAGCGAGCCGACGCCGTCCTTGTCGATGGTCTCGAAGGGCGAGACCCCGAAGATGCCCTTCTCCAGGTACGCGGTGAAGAAGCTGGCCTCGACGTCGTCGCGGGAGAAGCCCCACACCGTCTGGGTCAGGTCGTTCGTACCGAAGGAGAAGAACTGCGCGGCCTCGGCGATCTGGCCGGCCGTCAGGGCGGCGCGCGGCAGCTCGATCATCGTGCCGATGGTCAGCTTGAGGCTGGTGCCGGTGGCGGCCTCGACCTCGGCGATGACCGCGTCGGCCTCCTCGCGGACGATCTCCAGCTCCTGGACGGTGCCGACGAGCGGAACCATGATCTCGGCGCGCGGGTCGCCCTTGGCGTTCTTGCGCTCGGCCGCGGCCTCGGCGATCGCCCGTACCTGCATCTTGAACAGACCGGGGATGACCAGGCCCAGGCGGACACCGCGCAGACCCAGCATCGGGTTCTGCTCGTGCAGCTTGTGCACGGCCTGGAGCAGGCGCAGGTCGTTCTCGTTGGCGTCCTTGCGGGACTCGGCGAGCGCGACGCGCACCGACAGCTCGGTGATGTCGGGCAGGAACTCGTGCAGCGGCGGGTCGAGGAGGCGGACGGTGACGGGCAGGCCGTCCATCGCCTCGAACAGCTCGACGAAGTCCTGCTTCTGCAGCGGCAGGAGGGCACTGAGTGCCTGCTCGCGCTCGCCGTCGGTGTCGGCGAGGATCAGGCGCTCGACCAGCTCGCGGCGCTCACCGAGGAACATGTGCTCGGTGCGGCACAGGCCGATGCCCTGGGCGCCGAAGCGGCGGGCGCGCAGCGCGTCCTCGGCGTTGTCGGCGTTGGCGCGCACCCGCAGGCGGCGGACACGGTCCGCGTACGCCATGATCCGGTGGACGGCGGCGACGAGTTCGTCGGCGTCGTCGGCGCCGGCGTGCATGCGGCCCTCGAAGTACTCGACGACCGGGGAGGGTACGACCGGTACCTCGCCGAGGTAGACCTTGCCGGTGGAGCCGTCGATGGAGACGACGTCGCCCTCTTCGATGACCGTCTCGCCGACCGTCATCCGGCGGCGCTTGGTGTCGACGTCGAGCTCCTCGGCGCCGCAGACGCAGGTCTTGCCCATGCCGCGGGCGACGACGGCGGCGTGCGAGGTCTTGCCGCCGCGCGAGGTCAGGATGCCCTCGGAGGCGATCATGCCGTCGAGGTCGTCCGGGTTGGTCTCGCGGCGGATCAGGATGACCTTCTCACCGGAACGGGACCACTTGACGGCCGTGTACGAGTCGAAGACGGCCTTGCCGACCGCCGCGCCCGGGGAGGCGGCGATGCCGCGGCCGAGCAGCTCGGTCTTCGCGTTCTCGTCGAAGCGCGGGAACATCAGCTGCGCCAGCTGGTGGCCGGTGACGCGCTGGAGCGCCTCGGCCTCGTCGATCAGGCCCTGGTCCACGAGCTGGGTGGCGATGCGGAAGGCGGCGCCGGCGGTGCGCTTGCCGACGCGGGTCTGGAGCATCCACAGCTGGCCGCGCTCGATGGTGAACTCGATGTCGCAGAGATCCTTGTAGTGGGTCTCCAGCGTCTCCATGATCGTCATGAGCTGGTCGTAGGAGGCCTTGTCGATGCCCTCCAGGTCCGCCAGCGGGACGGTGTTGCGGATGCCCGCGACGACGTCCTCGCCCTGGGCGTTCTGCAGGTAGTCGCCGTAGACGCCCTGGTGGCCGCTGGCGGGGTCGCGGGTGAAGGCGACGCCGGTGCCGGAGTCGGGGCCGAGGTTGCCGAAGACCATGGAGCAGATGTTGACGGCGGTGCCCAGGTCGCTGGGGATGCGCTCCTGGCGGCGGTAGAGCTTGGCGCGGTCGGTGTTCCAGGAGTTGAAGACGGCCTCGACGGCGAGGTCGAGCTGCTCGCGGGCGTCCTGCGGGAACTCCCGGCCGGCCTCCTTCGCGACGATCTTCTTGAAGACCTTGACCAGCTTCTTGAGGTCGGCGGCGTCGAGGTCGGTGTCGACGGCGACCTTCTTGGCGGCCTTGGCCTCGTCGAGGGCGTCCTCGAAGAGCTCGCCGTCGATGTCGAGGACGGTCTTACCGAACATCTGGATGAGGCGGCGGTACGAGTCCCACGCGAAGCGCTCGTTGCCGGCCTGGGTGGCGAGGCCGGTGACGGACTCGTCGGAGAGGCCGATGTTGAGGACCGTGTCCATCATGCCCGGCATGGAGAACTTCGCGCCGGAGCGGACGGAGACCAGCAGCGGGTCGTCCGACTGGCCGAGCTTCTTGCCCATCTTCGCCTCGAGGGCGGCGAGGTGCGCGCTGACCTCGTCGCGCAGCGCGGCCGGGGCCGAGCCGCTCTCGAGGTAGACCTTGCAGGCCTCGGTGGTGATGGTGAAGCCGGGGGGGACCGGGAGACCGAGGTTGGTCATCTCGGCGAGGTTGGCCCCCTTGCCGCCGAGAAGGTCCTTGAGGTCCCGGTTGCCCTCGGTGAAGTCGTAGACGAACTTCTGATCTTTGTTTTCCGACACGGGTCTCGACTCCTCGAGGACTCGGGTGGCTGCCCTGACGGCCAGGAACATACCCAGATCGAAGGCTTATCGGTACGTCCACTTGGCGGTCATGGGGCTGTAACCACCCGTGCGCCACCGTATCGAAAGTAACCGATCGGTAATGCGATCACCCGAAGAGCCTTCAGAAGCCGAAGCGTGAACAGGCCCTTGAGGCCTGATCCCGCTCGGATGAGCGATCATCGATACATTTGCGTTCAACTCTTGAACGGACAAAGGGTGGCACCCAGTGCCACCCTTTGAAAGTCTTACCCGTGACTTAAGCGCTCATCTGAGCGAAACCTCTCCCATGCGTGGCGTATATCACGCGGCACGGAGGGCGATTTCTCAGCCTCCGGACGTGTCCAGCTCGGCGTCCTCGGTCACACCGGCGCAGTCGTAGGGATCCTTCAACCAGCCCTCGGGCAGGACAACCCGGTTGTTTCCGGACGTACGGCCTCGCGGGCCGTCCGCTCCGTCGGGCCACGGCTGGTCCAGATCAAGATCGCTCAGATGAGCGTCCAGTTCGGCCAGGGAGGAGGTGACCGCCAGCTTGCCCCGCATCTCCGAACCGACGGCGAAGCCCTTGAGGTACCAGGCCACGTGCTTACGGAAATCGATCACGCCGCGCGCCTCGTCGCCGATCCACTCCCCCAGCAGCTGCGCGTGCCGCAGCATGGTGCCCGCGACCTCGCGCAGGGTCGGCTTGTGGAAGTCCTCGGGCCGGCCCTCGAAGGCGGCCACCAGGTCGTTGAACAGCCACGGCCGTCCCAGGCAGCCGCGCCCCACCACCACGCCGTCGCAGCCGGTCTCCCGGACCATGCGCAGCGCGTCCTCCGCGCACCAGATGTCGCCGTTGCCGAGCACCGGGATCTCCGGCACGTGCTCCTTGAGCCGGGCGATCGCCTCCCAGTCGGCGGTGCCGCCGTAGTGCTGGGCGGTGGTGCGGCCGTGCAGGGCGATGGCGGTGACCCCCTCCTCGACGGCGATCCGGCCCGCGTCGAGGTAGGTGAGGTGGTCGTCGTCGATGCCCTTGCGCATCTTCATGGTCACCGGCAGGTCGCCGGCGCCCGCGACGGCCTCGCGCAGGATCGCGCGCAGCAGGTTGCGCTTGTACGGAAGGGCCGAGCCGCCGCCCTTGCGGGTGACCTTGGGGACCGGGCAGCCGAAGTTGAGGTCGATGTGGTCGGCGCGGTCCTCTTCGACGATCATGCGGACGGCCTTGCCGACGGTCACCGGGTCGACCCCGTACAGCTGAATCGAGCGCGGCTTTTCCGTCGCGTCGAAGTGGATCAGCTGCATGGTCTTCTCGTTGCGCTCGACCAGGGCGCGCGTCGTGATCATCTCGCTGACGAACAGCCCCTTGCCGCCCGAGAACTCGCGGCAGAGCGTACGGAACGGGGCATTGGTGATGCCGGCCATGGGCGCGAGCACCACGGGGGGCTGCACGGTGTGCGGGCCGATCGCGAGGGGCGGAGGGAGCGTGGTCATCCCCCCATTCTCGCGCACGCACCGTTCGTTAGTTATCCGTACTATCGGCGGTATGCATCACACCAGTGACGTGGATCACATGAGCCGCAGGCGTCGCCTGCTCGTCCTGGCGATCTGCTGCATGAGCCTGCTGATCGTCAGCCTCGACAACACCGTCCTGAACGTGGCCCTCCCGGCGATGCGCCGCGAGTTCGACGCCTCGGTCGCGGGCATGCAGTGGACCATCGACGCCTACACCGTGGTGATCGCCTCGCTGCTGATCCTGGCGGGCTCCACCGCGGACCGGATCGGGCGCCGCAAGGTCTTCGCCTGGGGGCTGGTCCTCTTCACGGCGGGCTCGGTGCTGTGCTCCCTGGCGCCCGGCCTGGAGTGGCTGATCGCCTTCCGGATGCTCCAGGCGGTCGGCGGGGCGATGCTCAATCCCGTCGCCATGTCGATCATCACCAACACCTTCACGGACCCGAAGGAGCGCGCCCGCGCCATCGGGGTCTGGGGTGCCGTGGTCGGCATCTCGATGGCCGCCGGGCCGCTGGTCGGCGGGCTGCTCGTGGACTCGGTGGGCTGGCGGTCCATCTTCTGGGTCAACCTCCCCGTCGGACTGCTGGCCCTCGTGCTGACCCTGCGCCACGTCCCGGAGTCCCGGTCCGAGCGCCCCCGCCGGCCGGACCCGGTGGGCCAGCTGCTGGTCATGGTGCTGCTGGGCGGGATGACGTACGCGATCATCGAGGCCCCCGCGGAGGGCTGGCGGTCGCCGCCGATCCTCGGGTGCGCGCTGGGCGCCGCGACCGCCCTGGCCGGGCTGCTCGTCTACGAGTCCCGGCGGGCGGACCCGCTGATCGACCCCCGGTTCTTCCGCAGCGCCCCCTTCAGCGGGGCGACGGTGATCGCGGTCAGCACCTTCGCCTCGCTCTCCGGCTTCCTCTTCGTGACCACCCTCTACCTCCAGGAGGTGCGGGGGCTCGACGCCCTGGACGCCGGGCTGCACATGCTGCCGATGGCCGCGTTCGCCTTCCTGTGCGCGCCGGTGTCGGGGCGGCTGGTGGCCAGCCACGGGCCGCGGCCGTCCCTGCTGATCTCAGGGGTGGCCATGGGGGCGAGCGGGCTCCTCTTCGCGGCGTTCTCGGCGGAGACCTCCACCCCGCTGATGTTCACCGGATACGTGCTCTTCGGCATCGGCTTCGGCCTGGTCAACGCCCCCATCACCAACACGGCCGTGTCGGGGATGCCGCGCGCCCAGGCGGGGGTGGCGGCAGCGGTGGCCTCCACCAGCCGGCAGACCGGCGGGGCGCTCGGCGTGGCCGTGATCGGCGCGGTGCTGGCGGCCGGCACCGCGGGGGGCGGGGACTTCGCGACGGCCACCCGGCCGGCCTGGTGGATCATCACCGGCTGCGCGCTGCTGGTCCTGGTCGTCGGCGCGGTCACCACCGGCCCGTGGGCCCGGGCCACGGCGCTGCACACGGCCCGGGCGCTCGAGCCGTCCACCGGCGCGCCCTCCGCTCCCCCGCCGCCGGAGCACGGCACCGGCCACCTCCGGGACGGCGGCCTGCCCCCGGCCCCGGGCCCCGCCCCGGCGGGCTGACCCGCCCCGCCCCACCTCCCGTGCGCCCCGCCGAGCCCTCATGCACTGACGAGTGACAGATATTGAAATCTGTCATCGGTCATGCCATTCTTCTTGCATGACGACGAACGTGAGCACCACCACCGCCATCCCGGCCACCGCCCGCAGGCTCGGCGCCACCGGCCCGGCCGTCTTCCCCCTGGGGCTCGGCTGCATGGGCATGTCCGCCCTCTACGGAGAGGCCGACCGGGCCGAGTCCCTCGCGACGCTCCACGCCTACCTGGAGGCCGTCCCGCAGGGCATGGCCGCCCTGCTCGACACCGGCGACTTCTACGGCATGGGCCACAACGAACTGCTGATCAACGAGGCCCTGCGCACGGCCCCGGCCGCGGCCCGGGAGCGGGCGCTGACCAGCGTCAAGTTCGGCGCCCTGCGCACGGTCGAGGGCGGTTTCACCGGGTACGACGGCCGGCCCGAGGCCGTGAGGAACTTCCTGGCCTACTCCCTCCAGCGGCTCGGCCGGGACCACATCGACATCTACCGGATCGCCCGCGTCGATCCGGACGTCCCGATCGAGGAGACGGTCGGGGCCATCGCCGAAGCCGTCCAGGCCGGGCACGTACGGCACATCGGCCTCTCCGAGGTCGGCGCGGACACCCTGCGCCGGGCGGCCGCCGTCGCCCCGATCTCGGACCTCCAGATCGAGTACTCCCTGATCTCGCGCGGCATCGAGGACCGGATCCTGCCGGCCGCCCGCGAGCTCGGGATAGGCGTCACGGCCTACGGGGTGCTGTCCCGGGGCCTGATCAGCGGTCACTTCACCCGCGACCGGTCCCTGGCCCCGGGCGACTTCCGCGGCATGAGCCCGCGCTTCCAGGGCGACAACCTGCACCGCAACCTCGACCTGGTCGAGGCCCTGCGCAAGGTCGCCGAGGAGAAGGGGGTCACCGTCGCCCAGACCGCGATCGCCTGGGTGCTCGCCCGCGGCGAGGACGTGGTGCCGCTCGTGGGGGCGCGGCGCCGGGACCGCCTGACCGAGGCACTGGGTGCCATGGACGTGGAGCTGACCGCGGCCGACCTCGCCGCCGTCGAGGAGGCCGTCCCCGCGGGGGCGGCGGCCGGGGAGCGTTATCCGGCGGCGCAGATGGCCCACCTCGACAGCGAACACTGAGCTGGCGGTACGGTCGTACCCATGCCCTCCGCTGCCGCCGAGCCCCTGACCCCCGAGCGCATCCTCGAGACCACCGAGGAGGTGCTGCGCCGCTTCGGCCCCACCAAGGCGACCGTGGTCGACGTCGCGCGCGCCCTGGGGGTCAGCCACGGCAGCGTCTACCGGCACTTCCCGTCGAAGGCGGCGCTGCGCGAGGCGGTCACCGACCGCTGGCTCGCCAAGAGCGTGGTCATGCTGGAGAAGATCGCCTCCGCTCCGGACGAGCCCGCGCCCTCCAAGCTGGAGGCCTGGCTGGAGGCCCTCTTCGAGGCCAAGCGCCACAAGGCGGGCGATGACCCCGAGCTGTTCGCGACGTACACGGTGCTGCTCGGCGAGAGCAGCGGGGTGGTCGACGCCCACCTCAGCGAGCTGATCGCCCAGCTGACCCGGATCATCTCCGAGGGGGTCGCGGCCGGCACCCTGGCCGCGCCCGACGCCGCGGCGGCCGCCCGCGCCGTCTTCGACGCCACCGGGCGGTTCCACGACCCGCAGTACGTGGAGGACTGGCTCTCCCCCACGATCCTCACGGAGTTCGAGGCGGTCACGGCCCTGCTCATCCGGGGCCTGCGACCCTGAACCGGCCCCACTGCGGGCCCCGTTGGGCGGAAGGATGCCCTCCGGACGGCTTGGCGATCATTTGGGGCCATGCCGACTTGTACATGTCAGTAACCGTTCCCTACGGTCCCCCTACCGCACTCATCAGGTACGTCCCAGGGGGAACCGTGTCCACCGCAGCAGCACAACCCGCGCCTCCCGCGCCTCCCGCACGCTCCGGCGGCGCGGCCGCCGTCGGCCTGCTCCTGACCATCGCCTTCAACGTGGTCGCGCCGATCGCCACCTACAACGTCCTCACCGAGGACCACGGCTGGAGCGAGGCCTCGGCGCTGCTGGTCAGCGGTGCCTGGCCGGTGCTCGACAGCGTCATCATGGTGGCCTGGCGGCGCAAGCTCGACGAGTTCGCCGTCGTCACCCTGGTGTTCCTGGCGATCACCGCCGCCGTCTCCCTCATCGGCGCCCAGTCCGCCCACGCCCTGCTGGTCAAGGACTCCGCCGTCACGGGGCTGTTCGGCCTCCTGTGCCTGGCCACGCTGCTCGCGCCGCGCCCGCTGATGTTCTACTTCGGCCGCAAGTTCGGCACGGACGGCACCCCCGCGGGTGTGGCGTACTACAACGGCCTCTGGCGGTTCGAGGGCTTCCGCAACGCCCAGCGCCGCATGACCCTGGTCTGGGGCGTGGTCTACCTCGTCGAGGCGGGGGTCCGGATCGTCCTGTCGTACGTGCTGGACACCTCCACCATGGTGGCCCTCAGCCCGTTCATGATCTACGGGACGCTCGGCGGCCTGGCCCTCTGGACGGTCCGCTTCGTCAAGCGCACCAAGGCCGAGGGCGAGAAGCGGGCCGCGGCGGCCGCAGCCGCGGAGGGGTCCGCTGCCTGACCAGCGCGGCACGGGGAAAAAGCCGGTGGCCCGGTGCGCGGATCGCGCACCGGGCCACCGGCCTTCCAGCGGGAACTAGCAGCCCAGCAGGCGGCTGCCGAGGTAGCTCTGGATCTGGTCCAGGGAGACGCGCTCCTGCTTCATGGTGTCGCGCTCGCGCACGGTCACCGCGTTGTCTTCCAGGGTGTCGAAGTCGACGGTGACGCAGAACGGCGTACCGATCTCGTCCTGACGGCGGTAGCGGCGGCCGATGGCGCCCGCGTCGTCGAACTCGATGTTCCAGAACTTGCGCAGGTCGGCGGCTAGGCCCTTGGCCTTCGGCGACAGCTGCGCGTTGCGGGACAGCGGCAGGACGGCGACCTTGATCGGGGCCAGGCGCGGGTCGAAGCGCATCACGGTGCGCTTCTCCATGACGCCCTTGGCGTTGGGGGCCTCGTCCTCGTTGAACGCGTCGAGCATGAAGGCGAGCATGGCGCGGTTGACGCCGGCCGCCGGCTCGATGACGTACGGGGTGTACTTCTCCTTGGTCTCCTGGTCGAAGTACACGAGGTCCTGGCCGGAGGCGGCGGAGTGGGCCTTGAGGTCGAAGTCGGTGCGGTTGGCGACGCCCTCGAGCTCGGAGAACTCACTGCCACCGAAGTTGAAGCGGTACTCGATGTCGGCGGTGCGCTTCGAGTAGTGGGACAGCTTCTCCTTCGGGTGCTCGTACCAGCGGATGTTCTCCTCGCGGATGCCGAGGTCGCGGTACCAGTTCCACCGCTCCTGCATCCAGTACTCCTGCCACTGCTCGTCCTCGCCCGGCTTGACGAAGAACTCCATCTCCATCTGCTCGAACTCGCGGGTGCGGAAGATGAAGTTGCCCGGCGTGATCTCGTTGCGGAAGGACTTGCCCATCTGCGCGATGCCGAACGGGGGCTTCTTGCGCGCGGTGGTCTGCACGTGGGCGAAGTTGGTGAAGATGCCCTGTGCGGTCTCCGGGCGCAGGTACGCCTTCGAGCCGGTGTCCTGGGTCGGGCCGAGGTGCGTCTCCAGCATGCCGGAGAACTGCTTCGGCTCGGTGAACTGGCCCTTCACGCCACAGTGCGGGCAGTTGATGTCGGCCAGGCCGTTCGCGGGGAGGCGGCCGTGCTTGGCCTCGTACGCCTCTTCCAGGTGGTCGGCGCGCTGGCGCTTGTGGCAGGAGGTGCACTCCGTCAGCGGGTCGGAGAACGTGGCGACGTGACCGGAGGCCACCCAGACCTCGGGGGCCAGGATCACGGAGGAGTCGAGGCCGACGACGTCCTCACGCCCGGTGACCATGGCCTTCCACCACTGGCGCTTGATGTTCTCCTTGAGCTCGACACCAAGCGGGCCGTAGTCCCAGGCAGCCCTGGAGCCGCCGTAGATGTCACTGCACGGGTAAACGAAGCCACGGCGCTTGCTCAGGCTGACGATGGTTTCGATCTTGTCGGCGGCCACGGTGCTCTCTTCATTACGAGGACGAACGCGAATGCCTCAGGTTACCGGCGCCCGCACCCCCCCTTTCAAATCGGGTATGCCCTTCCGCGGCCTCCGGTACCCCTCCGACCAGGCTTGTTGACAACCGTTTCCATCTTTGATGAAAATGGATGTCATGAACGTACGACGCCTCATACCCAGCGCCGCCCTCGCCGCCGCCGTCGCCCTCGGCGCGACGGCCCTCACCGCCTGCTCCGGCGCGGCGGGCGCCGCGGACGGCAAGCTCCACGTGACGGCGTCGTTCTACCCGCTGCAGTTCCTCGCCGAGCAGATAGGCAAGGAGCACGTGGAGGTCACCACCCTCACCAAGCCGGGCGTCGAGCCGCACGACCTGGAGATCACGCCGAAGCAGACCGCGCAGCTCTCCGAGTCGGACCTGGCCTTCTACCTCAAGGGCCTCCAGCCCGCCGTGGACAAGGCCGTCGCCCAGTCCGGCGTCAAGAACACCGTCGACGCGGCCGCCCTCACCCGGCTGGAGGTCCACGGCGCCGAGGGCCACGAGGGCCACGACCACGCGGCGGAGGGGGAGGCCGAGGAACACGGCCACGACCACGGCCACGAAGCCGGCGGGGACCCGCACGTCTGGCTCGACCCCACCAAGTACGCGGAGATCGCCAAGGGCCTCGGCGCCACCCTGCAGAAGGCGGACCCCGCCCACGCCGCGGAGTACGAGAAGAACACCGGCGAGCTCGTGGCGAAACTGACCGCGCTCGACACCGAGTTCAAGGACGGCCTGAAGAACACGGCGTCCAGGACCTTCATCACCACCCACTCCGCCTTCGGCTACCTCGCCGAGCGGTACGGCCTCGACCAGGAGGGCATCTCCGGCGTCGACCCCGAGGCCGAGCCCAGCCCGGCCCGGATGAAGGACCTCCAGGCCGTCGCGAAGAAGGACAATGTCACCACCGTCTTCTTCGAGACGCTGGCCAGCGACAAGACGGCCACGAGCCTCGCCCGGGACACCGGGCTCACCACCGACGTGCTCGACCCCCTCGAAGGAATCACGGACAGGTCCCAGGGCGCCGACTACTTCGAGGTCATGCGGTCCAACCTGAAGAACCTCCAGAAGGCACTCGGAGCCAAGTGATGACAGCAGCAACGGAGGCGCGCGCCATGCAGTCCACGCCACGAGGGGCCGACGACCAGCCCGTCATATCCCTGCGCGGGGCCACGGCCTCGCTCGGCTCGCGCCCCGTGCTGCGCGGGATCGACCTCACCGTCCACCGCGGCGAGGTCGTCGCGCTGCTCGGCGCCAACGGCTCCGGCAAGTCCACCGCCGTCCGCGCCGTCGTCGGCCAGGTCCCGCTCACCGGCGGCACCCTCTCCCTCTTCGGCACCGACTTCAAGCGCTTCCGCGACTGGTCGCGGATCGGCTACGTCCCCCAGCGCACCACCGCCGCCAGCGGCGTCCCGGCCACCGTCCGGGAGGTCGTCTCCTCCGGCCGTCTCGCCCGCACCCGCTTCGGGATGCTCCGCAAGGCCGACCGCGCCGCCGTCGACCGCGCCCTGTCCCTCGTCGACATGGAGGGCTACGCCGACGCCTCGGTCAACGCCCTCTCCGGCGGCCAGCACCAGCGCGTGCTCATCGCCCGGGCGCTCGCCGTCGAACCCGAACTGCTGATCATGGACGAGCCGATGGCGGGCGTGGACCTGGGCAACCAGGAGGTCCTGGCGAAGGCCGTGCGCCGCCAGGTGGAGGCCGGGACCACCGTCCTGCTCGTGCTGCACGAGCTGGGCCCGCTGGAGCCCCTGATCGACCGGGCCGTCGTCCTGCGCGACGGCTGCGTCACGCACGACGGCCCGCCCCCGGAGGCCGTGGGCCAGCACGCCCTGCCCGGGCACGACCACGTACACCCCCACGCGGCGCACGACGCCGAGCCCCTGCGGACGGGACTGCTGAGCTGATGGACCTCCTGAACTACGCCTTCATGCAGCGGGCGCTGATCGCGGCCGCGCTGGTGGGCATCACCGCGCCCGCGATCGGCACGTACCTCGTCCAGCGCCGCCAGGCCGTCATGGGCGACGGCCTCGGCCACGTCGCCATGACCGGTGTCGCGCTGGGCTTCGTCCTGCGGACCAGCCCCGTGTGGATGGCCACCCTGATCGCCGTGGTCGGCGCCGTCGGCATGGAACTGATCCGCTCCCGCGGCAAGACCAGCGGCGACGTGGCCCTCTCGATGCTCTTCTACGGCGGCCTGGCCGGCGGCGTGATGATCATCAACGTCGGTGGCGGCTCCACCACCAGCCTGCTCAGCGCCATGTTCGGCTCGATCACCACCGTCGCGCCCGAGGACCTCACCGCGATGGCGATCCTCGCCGCCTTCGTCCTCGCCGTCACCGTCGGCATGCGCCGCCAGCTCTTCGCCGTGTGCCAGGACGAGGAGTTCGCCCGCGTCACCGGCCTGCCGGTGCGCGCGCTGAACCTGCTGCTCGCCGTCACCGCCGCCGTCACGGTCACCGTCGCCATGCGCATCGTCGGCCTGCTGCTGGTCAGCGCCATGATGGTGATCCCCGTGGCGGCCGCCCAGCGGATCACGCGGGGCTTCGCCGCCACGCTGGGCCTGGCCGTCGCGATCAGCCTCACCGTCTCCCTGGCGGGCACGGCCGTCACGTACGAGATCGACGCGCCGTCGGGCGCCACGATCGTGCTGCTCGCGATCGGCGTCTTCATGGTGATGACGGCCCTGTCCGCCCCGCTGGCCAGGCGCCGCGCGCGGGCCTCCCGGGCCTCGGAGGAGGTCTGCGTCCAGGACGACGTGAAGGTCTAGGGCGGGCGGCCGCCTGGCACAATGGCGGCAGGCCGAAACGAGGAGGAACCGGTGGCGACTGCGCCTGGCGAGACGAATACCGCGCCAGTACGAGGGCGATCCACCCGGCAGCGGGCCGCCGTCGCGGCGGCGCTGGACGAGGTGGACGAGTTCCGCAGCGCCCAGGAGCTGCACGACATGCTCAAGCACCGCGGTGACTCCGTGGGCCTGACCACCGTCTACCGCACCCTCCAGTCCCTGGCGGACGCCGGCGAGGTCGACGTCCTGCGCACCAGCGACGGCGAGTCCGTCTACCGGCGCTGCTCCACGGGCGAGCACCACCACCACCTGGTCTGCCGCAAGTGCGGCAAGGCGGTCGAGGTGGAGGGCCCGGCGGTGGAGAAGTGGGCCGAGTCCATCGCGGCCGAACACGGCTACGTGAACGTCGCCCACACGGTGGAGATCTTCGGCACCTGCGCCGACTGCGCGGCCGCCGGCTAGCTCACGGCAGGCCCTCGGCGCGGACGGCTCAGCCCCAACGGGTCAGGTTCCGGTCGAAGAGCGATCGGATCCGGTCGAGATCGTCGGGCTCCTGGGCGTCCCGCTTGGGCACCCAGCCCAGGTCCCCGTTGATGAACACCAGGACGAACAGGCCCCGGGTCTCGGCCCAGCCCTTGTACTTGTCCCATCGGTAGGCCACCGCCGTCCCGTCGGGACGGTGGTTCTGGATCCCGAGCCCGGTCACCACCAGCCTGTACTCGCGGTGCTCCGAGGCCCACCGGTACATCCGGCGCGCCGTCCGCCACCGCTCCAGCCAGAGGCAGAGCGCGCCCAGGGCCAGCCCCACCCCGCCCGCGAGGGCCAGGGAGGCCGGGTCCACCGCCCGGCCGTGCTGGGCCACGACCAGCGCGGGCGCCACGAGCGGGAGCAGCACCAGCCACAGCAGCAGCTCCTTGCGGCCGGCGGGCACCTTCACCGCACGCCAGCGCAGCACTTCCCACGCGTCGCGGCGGGCCGCCCGGTAGTACAGCTCCACCGCCCGGTCAGTCATGTCCATGGCGGTGGAGCCTAGTGGAGGGATCAGCTCGCCGAGCCCTCGGGCTGGTTCGGGACCGCGCCGCCGAAGCGGCGGTCGCGCTGCGCGTACTCCAGGCAGGCCGCCCAGAGGTTCCGCCGGTCGAAGTCCGGCCACAGCACGTCCTGGAAGACCATCTCGGCGTAGGCGCTCTGCCAGAGCAGGTAGTTGGAGGTGCGCTGCTCGCCGCTGGGGCGCAGGAACAGGTCCACGTCCGGCATGTCCGGGTAGTAGATGTACTTGGCGAAGGTCTTCTCGTTCACCTTCGACGGGTCCAGCTTGCCGGCCGCGACGTCCCGGGCGATCGCCTGTGCCGCGTCCGCGATCTCCGCGCGGCCGCCGTAGTTGACGCAGAAGTACAGGGTCATGGCGTCGTTGTCGACGGTCTGCTCCTGCGCGATCTGGAGCTCCTGGACGACCGACTTCCACATCTTCGGCATGCGGCCGACCCAGCGGATCCGGATGCCCAGCTCGTTCATCTCGTCGCGGCGGCGCCGGATGACGTCGCGGTTGAAGTTCATCAGGAAGCGGACCTCGTCGGGCGAGCGCTTCCAGTTCTCCGTCGAGAAGGCGTAGAGGGAGAGGTTCTTGACGCCCATCTCCAGGCAGCCCTTGAGCACGTCGAGGACGACGCCCTCGCCCACCTTGTGCCCCTCCGTGCGCGGCAGGCCGCGCTCCTTGGCCCAGCGGCCGTTGCCGTCCATGACGATGGCGACGTGGTTGGGGACCAGCTCACCGGGGATCTTCGGCGGACGCGCACCCGACGGGTGCGGCTCCGGAACCTTGTACTCGCGGCGAGAGCGTCCCAGAATCCCGCGTCGTGCCATGTGCCCAGCTCCTATTTCTCGACGTATCGCAGGGAGCGTAGCCCGCGCTCCAGATGCCAGTGCAAATAGGCGGAGACCAGCCCGCTGCCCTCCCGCACGTGACGCGCCTCGCAGGCGTCGGCATGCCCCCAGTCGCCCGTCAGCAGCGCGCTGAGGAGGGCGATGGCCTCCGACGAGGGTACGACGCTGCCGGGCACCCGGCAGTCCCCGCACACCACCCCGCCCGCGGCGACGGAGAAGTGCCGGTTGGGGCCGTGGATCCCGCACTTCGCGCAGTCCTCGAAGCTGGGCGCGTAGCCGTTGACGGCGAGGGAGCGCAGCAGGAAGGCGTCGAGGATCAGGTGCGGCTCGTGCTCGCCGCGCGAGAGCGTGCGCAGGGCGCCGACCAGCAGCAGGTACTGCTGTACGGAGGGCTCGCCCTCGTTCTCGGTGAACCGCTCGGCGGTCTCCAGCATGGCCGTGCCGGCGGTGTAGCGGGCGTAGTCGGTGACGATGCCGTTGCCGTAGGGGGCGATGATCTCGGTCTGGGTGCACAGCGGCAGGCTGCGGCCGATCAGCTCGCTGCCGCGGGCGAAGAACTGCACGTCGGCGTGGGAGAAAGGTTCCAGCCGGGCGCCGAACTTGGACTTCGTACGCCGCACCCCGCGGGCGACGGCCCGGACGCGGCCGTGGCCGCGGGTGAGGAGCGTGATGATGCGGTCCGCCTCACCCAGCTTCTGGGTGCGCAGCACGATGCCGTCGTCGCGGAACAGACTCATGGCCCCATTGTCCCCTGAGCGCGGACAGCACCGACCCCCGTCCGGGACCGGAGCCCGGACGGGGGTCGGCACCCCTTGGGAGGATCAGGAGGCGGGCGCGTCGCCGGCCTTCACGGCCGCCTTCGCGCCGGCCTTCTCGGCGCCGTCCGGCGCCGCCGCCGGCTGGGCGGGGAGCCCGGCCAGGGCTTCGGACCCGGCGGCGGGCTCCGGCTCGTCCTCGGCGGCTGCCTCGTCCTTGGCGGCGGTCACCGGCTCGGCCACGGTCTCTGCCTCTGCCTCTGCCTCTGCCTCGGTGGCGGCCTCGGCCTCGGGCTCGGCAACGGCGTCATCCGCAGGAGCGGCAGCGGCCTCAGCGTCCTCCGCGGAAGCGGCCTCGGCAGCGGCCTCGGTCCCGGCACCGGGCTCGACGGCCCGGATCGCCGTCTGCACGGCCGGCTGGGTCGCCGTCCGGACGTCGTCCGCGGCCATGCCGTTGAACACCAGGTTGAGCACGATGGCGGCCGTGGCACCGAGGGTGACACCGCTGTTGAGGAGGGAGGACAGGTCCGGGTCCATGTGCTTCGAGAAGAGGACCGGGACGGTGGCCGGGAGCAGGGCGAAGGCGAGGGAGACGCCGACGACCAGCGCGTTCTTCTCCTCCTTCAGGTCCACCTTGCCGAGGGTCTGGATACCGGCCAGGGCGACCATCGCGAACATGACGGTGGCGGCGCCGCCGAGCACTCCGTGCGGGACGGCGGCGACGATCGCGGCGGCCTTGGGCAGCAGACCCAGGATGATCATGAAGACACCCGCGGCGACGACCACGAAGCGGCTCTTGACCTTGGTCATCCGCACCAGGCCGACGTTCTCCGCGAAGGCCACGTACGGGAAGGAGTTGAGGATGCCGCCGAGGGCGGTCGCCGCGCCGTCGGCACGCAGGGCGCGGGCCACGGTCTCGCTGTCGACCTCCTTGCCGACGATGTCGCCGACCGCGTAGGTGTCACCGGTCGTCTCGACCATGGTGATCAGCATGACGATCAGCATCAGGACGATCGGGAACCACTCGAACTTCGGGACGCCGAAGTGGAAGGGGGTGCTGACGCCGATCCAGCCCGCGTTGCCGACGTCGCCGAACTTCGCGTCGCCGAGGGCGAACGCGGCGGCGGTGCCGACGACCAGGCCGAGGAGGATGGAGATGCTGGACAGGAACGGCTTGCCCAGCTTCATCAGGACGAGGATGAAGAGCATCGTGCCGCCGGCGTAGGCGAAGTTCTTCGGCTCGCCGAAGTCGGGGCTGCCGAGACCGCCGGCCGCGTCGTTGAGGCCGACCGGGATCAGGACGATGCCCAGCACCGTGATCACGGTGCCGGTGACCACCGGCGGGAAGAGCCGCATCACCGTCCGGAACGCCTTGGCGGGCAGCCAGGCGAAGGCGAAGGTGGCGAGGCCGGCCGTGATGACCGCGCCGTAGATGACCAGCAGCGCGGCGGTGCCGCCGCCGGCGCCGAGGCCTATGGCGATCATCGGGGAGACGGCCGTGAAGGTCACGCCCTGGATCAGCGGCAGCCGCGCGCCGATCCGGCCGATGCCCCAGGCCTGGATGATCGAGGCGATGCCGCAGGTGAAGAGGTCCGCGTTGATCAGGTAGACGAGCTGTTCAGGGCTCAGCTTGAGTGCGCTGCCCACGATGATCGGGACGATCACCGCGCCGGCGTAGAAGGCGAGTACGTGCTGGAAGCCGTACAGCGCGAGCTTGGGGAGGGGGAGCACCTCGTCGACCGGGTGCGAGCTCTGCTCTCCGTTGGCGGAAAGCCGGGCGGCGACACGTGCCATCTCTGCCTTGCCCTTCAATGAGGTAGGTAACTGAGAGGAATCTGGGGGCCCTGGTCGGAGTGGGTCGCTAACCCGTTGGTCCGCCGGGGTCGTCCGTACGAATACGCGGAGCGAAGCGCCCGGATGTTTCCGGCGGCGTCTCCTCGTGTGACCGGAATTGAACGCCTGTGGAAGTGCTCACAGATATCGTCGACTTCTACAAAGAGTTGACGCACAGGGGCCCTCGATCTAGAGCTTCCTCCAGTGGCGGACCCGCCCGCAGCGGGGGTATGGGCGGAGGATCGGCGATGCGGCTTGCCTGCTGCGCAGCTGCGAAGTTTCCCGCCCAGACGCGCCCCTACCGGGTTCACACGTATTCGGCCACGCAAATCCGAGGGCCCATTCCGGCTGTCCGAAATGCGGAACTTTTGTACGGAAGAGCGGGCTCCACACCCTTGCACGGATGCGGGGGCGTCCCGGTTCACCCCCGTGAGGCCGGATCGTTACCTCCCCCGCGCCCCTTTCGGGCCGGTTTCGGCGCCCGGAACGCGGCCGGGCCCGGCGAAATCCCGCCGGGCCCGGACCTCCGTACGCGTTCCCCTTAGGGCGCCCGGACCGCCGACAGCAGTTCCGCCACCTCGTCCGTACCCATCCGCAGCGCCGCGCCGACGGTGGCCAGCACCTCGCGCTCGGCCGGGATGTACGGCCCGTCCGCGAGGGCGATCCGCGCACCCTGGAGCAGGATCGATTCCCGCCCCGGCCCCGCCAGGTGCGGGGCGAGCGGCTCGAGCGCCTCGTGGAGCTCGATCGACAGCGCGGCCCCGCAGCACTCGGGCCCGTCGTACAGCCCCAGCCGGCCCTCGTCGGTGGCCAGCGCGTCCACCAGGGACTCCAGCTGCTCCGCGGTGCAGTCCGTGAACCCGGCGGCCCGTACGGCCGACACGGCGGCCTCCAGCGCGCTGCGCGAGGCGGTGCCGCCCGCCGCGAGCACGGCCAGCGCCACGGTGTGCACGGCGTCGCGCAGCAGCGCCGAGAAGCGGGTGGTGGTCAGGTGGTCCAGCACGTCGGTGTCGAAGCGCTGCCGGCAGCCCTGGCATTCGACGACGGGCCCGGCCTGGCCGCGCGGCAGCAGCGGCACGCCGAGCACGGTGAAGCGCCTGCGTCCGGTGCGCCGGCGGTAGTTGCGGTCACCGCCGCACCCGGGGCAGAAGAACTCCCCGTCGCCCACGGTGCTCCAGGTGGTACGGATGCCCCAGACCGTCAGCTTCCGGCCGTCCCCACCCCGAACTGGCAGCACGTCGCACCTCCGTAGCTCCCCCGTGGCCCTGCGGGCACGGGCGGGACCCCCACCGGCAGCACCGCCGGGTGGGCGTGATGTTAGCCACATCGGTGAGGCTGCGTCAGTCGTGCGACAAGACAACATCGTGCGGGGGCGCGAGTTGGCCGAAGTGCGCCCCCGCCGCCGCCCCGGCTTCCCCTCCCGGTGGAGCGGGCGGCCCACGGGATCCGCGTCAACGCGGTGGCCCCCGGGACCATCCGTACGGAGCGGGCGCCGGCCCTGGAGACGGCCGCCTGGCCCGCCGAGCGGCCCCGGGAACGGCGGAACCCCGCCCCTCCGGAAGGAGGGGCGGGGTTCCGGTGCGCGCGGTCAGCGGCCGGCGCGGTTGACGGCGGAGATGACCGCCTTCAGGGAGGCGCGGGTGGTGTTGGCGTCGATGCCGATGCCCCACAGGACCCGGCCGTCGATCGCGCACTCGATGTACGAGGCGGCCACGGCGGAGGCTCCCTCGCTCATCGTGTGCTCGGTGTAGTCCAGCAGGCGGGCGTCGACGCCGATGCCGGCCAGCGCGTCGAAGAAGGCCGAGATCGGACCGTTGCCGGTACCGTTCAGGACCGTCTCCACGCCGTCCACGACCGCCTCGACGGTCAGCGTGTCGGTGCCGTCCTTGTCGGTGGCGGTCGAGCCGGAGCGCAGCTGGATGCGGCCCCACGGGTTCTCGGGGTTGGGCAGGTACTCGTCCGAGAAGACGTCCCAGATCGCCTTCGGCGTGACCTCGCCGCCCTCGGCGTCGGTCTTGGCCTGGATGATCCGCGAGAACTCGATCTGCATGCGGCGCGGCAGGTCCAGCTTGTGGTCGTTCTTCAGGACGTACGCGATGCCGCCCTTGCCGGACTGCGAGTTGACCCGGATGACCGCCTCGTAGGAGCGGCCGACGTCCTTCGGGTCGATGGGCAGGTAGGGGACCGCCCACTCGATGTCGTCGACGGTCTTGCCCTGGGCGGCCGCGTCGGCCTCCATGGCGTCGAAGCCCTTCTTGATGGCGTCCTGGTGGGAGCCGGAGAAGGCGGTGTAGACCAGGTCGCCCGCGTAGGGGTGGCGCGGGTGGACCTCCATCTGGTTGCAGTACTCGCTGGTGCGGCGGATCTCGTCGATCTGCGAGAAGTCGATCTGCGGGTCGATGCCCTGCGAGAACAGGTTCATGCCCAGCGTGATCAGGTCGACGTTGCCGGTGCGCTCGCCCTGTCCGAACAGGCAGCCCTCGATGCGGTCGGCGCCGGCCATCAGCGCCAGCTCGGCGGCGGCGACGGCGGTGCCGCGGTCGTTGTGGGGGTGCACGGAGATGCAGACGTGCTCGCGGCGGGTCAGGTTGCGGGCCATCCACTCGAAGCGGTCCGCGTGCGTGGAGGGCGTCGAGCGCTCCACGGTGGCGGGCAGGTTCAGGATGATCTCGCGGCCCTCGGCCGGCTGCCAGACGTCACAGACGGCCTCGCAGACCTCCAGGGCGAAGTCCAGCTCGGTGTCGGTGAAGATCTCCGGGCTGTACTGGTAGCCGAAGACGGTCTCGGGGCCCAGCAGCTTGTCGGCGTACTCCATGACCAGGCGGGTGCCGTCGACGGCGATCTGCTTGATCTGCTCCTTGGAGCCGCGGAAGACGACCCGGCGGAAGGTCGGGGCGGTCGCGTTGTACAGGTGCACGGTGGCGCGCTTGGCGCCGACCAGCGACTCGACGGTCCGCTCGATCAGGTCCTCGCGGGCCTGGGTCAGTACGGAGATGGTGACGTCGTCCGGGATCGCGCCCTCTTCGATGATGGAGCGCACGAAGGCGAAGTCGGTCTCGCCGGAGGACGGGAAGCCGACCTCGATCTCCTTGTAGCCCATGCGTACCAGCAGGTCGAACATCTCGCGCTTGCGGGCGGGGGTCATGGGGTCGATCAGCGACTGGTTGCCGTCGCGCAGGTCGGTGGAGAGCCAGCGCGGGGCCTTGGTGACGCGGGCGTCCGGCCAGGTGCGGTCCGGGATGTCCACCTGCTCGTACCGGCCGTACTTGTGGATCGGCATCCCGGAGGGCTTCTGGGTGTGGGTCGCGTTGGTGATGGGCGTGGGACGACCGACAAAAGGCTGCTGGCTCATGGCGTTGGGCTCCTCGCGTGTCCGCGTGTAGTTCGCTGAACGGCCGACGGCGGTCGTAAAAACCGCAACACCAAACTCCGCGGGGAGGGGGCCGGCCTACGACTACAGACCCTCGCCGCGGCAGCTAAGGAGAAGCAGCCCGAAACGCATGATGGGCCGAGCCTAACCGAGCCGCGCCGTATCGCGAGGACCTGTTTCAGTATGCAAGACCCGAGGGTCCGATTTGCACCCTTTGTGGCCTATGACTCTTTCACCGCGTCCAGGTCAGGGTGATCCGTCAACGCGGCGCCGCGCATTTGAGACAACCGAATGAATCATGGTTGCAGGTAGTGACAGCGTCATGACCCACTGCCACATTTCGTCCATGAATGCCTTCCTTTCCCCAGGCCACAGCCCTAACCGCCCCGTCCTGTGCACGGTGGTGCCGCCCCACCTGCTGCGCAAGGCCGCCCAGTCCCCGGACCCCGCGCGGGCCGATGCCGCCCTGCGGACCCTCGAGCACGACGGCGCCCTGCGCGTACGGCGGCAGGTCAGCGCGCTGCGGGGCATCGTCCCCGATCTCGCCGACGCACCCGCCGAAGGGCCGGCGCGGACGGTCTACGACGCCCAGCACCGCACGCGGCTGCCCGGGAAGAAGGTCCGCGGGGAGGGCTCCGAACCGGTCGGGGACGCCACCGTCAACCGCGCCTACGCCGGGCTGGGAGCGACGTACGAGCTCTTCCTCAAGGCCTTCGGGCGGCACTCCATCGACGACTCCGGCCTGCCGCTGGACGCCACCGTCCACTACGGCGAGGACTACAACAACGCCTTCTGGGACGGCCGGCAGATGGTCTTCGGCGACGGTGACGGCGACCTGTTCCTCGATTTCACGGTGTCGGTGGACGTCATCGGACACGAGCTGGCCCACGGCGTCACCCAGTACACGGCCAACCTCGACTACCACGGCCAGTCCGGAGCGCTCAACGAGTCGATGTCGGACGTCTTCGGCTCGCTGATCAAGCAGTACTCCCTCGGGCAGACCGCCGACCAGGCGGACTGGCTGATCGGAGCGGGGCTGCTGGGGCCCAACGTGACCGGGGCCGCGCTGCGCTCGATGAAGGCGCCCGGCACCGCGTACGACGACGACGAGCTCGGCAAGGACCCGCAGCCCGCGACGATGGACGACTACGTCGACACCACGCGCGACAACGGCGGCGTCCACATCAACTCCGGGATCCCCAACCACGCCTTCTACATCGCGGCGACCGAGCTGGGCGGCAAGGCCTGGGAGCGGGCCGGGCAGATCTGGTACGACACGCTGACCGGCGGGCAGCTGGGCGAGAGGGCGGACTTCACGGACTTCGCCCGGCTGTCGGTGGCCGCGGCGGTCGCCCGGTACGGGGAGGGCGGCGCGGAGCACCGGGCGCTCCAGAAGGCCTGGTCCGCCGTCGGCCTCGGCTAGGCCGACGGCGGGCCTTGGCCGGCGGCGCGGTTGCGGGTAGAAGGGGCACCATGCGGATCGAAGTGGTGCGGACGGGCGGTTTCGCGGGGATCGAGCGCCGGGCCGAGGTGGACACCTCGGGCCGGCCCGACGAGGAGGAGTGGCAGGCGCTGGCCCTGCTGGCCCTGCGGCCCGATCCCCGGGCCGCCCAGGGGCACGACGGGGTGCGGGACGGGTTCGCGTACCGGATCACGGTGGACGGGCGGACGGTGTCCTGCCACGACCCGCACCTGTCGGACGCCCAGCGCGACCTGGTCTCGCGGGTGCTGAAGGAAGGCGCCTAGGGGGCCGGGCCCGGGGCAAACCACGTGCCGCTTCGGGGCGGCTTTGCTTTGATGGCCGGATGACCTCAACGATCTTGGCCGCCCTGGAGCAGTACTACGACACCGTCCCCCGCAGGGGCGGGGCGCGGAGCGAGGACTTCGGGCCGCTGACCCTCTTCGTACAGGAGGGGCTCGGCTGGCAGTACTACGCACGGCCCGCGCTGGGCGGTGCCTCCGGTGCGACCGCCGCGGACGTGCGGAAGGTGCTGGAGAGGCAGCGGGAACTGAAGGTGCCCGAGTCCTTCGAGTGGGTGGCCGAAACCAGCCCCTCACTGCGGGCCGTCGTCGAGGAAGCGGGCCTCCACGTGCACGCGCACCCGCTGATGGCGCTCAAGGAGGACGCCGAACCGCTGCCGCCGCATCCCGAGGTGCGGCTGCTCGGCGCCGACGACCCGCTGCTGCGGGCCGCCGTGACCGTGCCGGCGCTGGCCTTCGGCGAGCCGGGCACGGCCCTGGGCGCGGCGGGACCGGCGGAGCTCGCCGCGGCGCTGGAGGACCCGGCGTCCGAGGAGCACCGGGCCCGGGTCTCGGCGATGCTCGCGGACGGGCGCACCGCGATGGCCGCGGCCGTGCGCGACGGGCTCGTGCTGTGCTCCGGCCAGTACAACCCGGTCGGGGACGTCGCCGAGGTCGTCGGCGTCGGCACCCTGCCCGCGGCGCGGCGCCAGGGGCTGGCCCTCGGGGTGACGGCGGCGCTGGTCGCCGAGGCCCGCGCCCGCGGGGCCCGCACGGTCTTCCTCTCCGCCGGGGACGAGGACGTGGCCCGGATCTACGCCCGGGCCGGCTTCCGCCGGGTGGGGACGGCCCTGATCGCCGAACCGGCGGCCTGAGGCCCGGCGGGTTTGCCGGAACGGCAACGGAAGTTGCCCGGGCGGTGGGCGCGGAGCAGCATCGGCCGGGCCGGCGGACCCGTAGCCGTGCCGGCGGACCCGTAGAGGAAGAGGCCCCCATGTCCGGACACCACCACCAGGACCAGCCCGCGGGCGAGGAGTTCTGGGACGCCCGCTACCGCGAGAGCAGCCGCATCTGGAGCGGCAGGGCCAACGAGGTGCTGGTGCGCGAGGTGTCGGGCCTCACCCCCGGCCGCGCCCTCGACCTCGGCTGCGGCGAGGGCGCCGACGCGGTGTGGCTGGCCCGCCGGGGCTGGCACGTCACCGGGACCGACATCTCCGGGGTGGCCCTGGAGCGGGCGGCCGAGCACGCCGCCGAGGCGGGGATCGCCGGCCGCGTCGCGCTGGAGCGGCACGACCTGGCGGAGTCCTTCCCCGGCGGGGAGTTCGACCTGGTCTCCGCGTGCTTCCTGCACTCCTACGGGGACTTCCCGCGCGAGCGGATCCTGCGCAGGGCCGCCGCGGCCGTGGCCCCCGGCGGGGTCCTGCTGGTCGCGGGCCACGCGGGCGGGCCGTCCTGGGACCCGGACGCGCACCGCGACCTGCACTTCCCGACCGCCGAGGAGGTCCTCGCCGGGCTGGAGCTGCCGCGGGGCGGCTGGGAGGTGCTGCTCGCGGCCGAGCACGTCCAGGCCCTGACCGGCCCGGACGGCCGGCCGGGGACCCGCCCGGACAACGCGCTGAAGGTACACAGGCTGCGCTAGGGGGTGTCCGCAAAGTCCCGCCTGCCCTGCGACGCCTGGCACCGCACCTCGCCGCGTTGTCGGGCCCGCCCGAGTACGTCCAGTACACGGGCGGCCCTCCGCCTTGCGATGCACGGCACCAGACGCCGCAGGGCCCGCCCTTCGGGCGGCCGGCGCTACTGTGCGGACACCCCCTAGAAGCCGAGCTTGCGGAGCTGCTTGGGGTCGCGCTGCCAGTCCTTGGCGACCTTCACGTGCAGGTCGAGGAAGACCGGCGTGCCGAGCAGCGCCTCGATGTGCTTGCGCGACTTCATGCCGACCTCCTTCAGGCGGGAGCCCTTCGGGCCGATGATGATGCCCTTCTGGCTGGGCCGCTCGATGTAGACGTTGGCGTGGATGTCCAGCAGCGGCCGGTCCGCGGGCCGGTTCTCGCGCGGGATCATCTCCTCGACCACGACGGCGATGGAGTGCGGCAGCTCGTCGCGTACGCCTTCCAGCGCGGCCTCGCGGATCAGTTCCGCGACCATCACCATCTCGGGCTCGTCGGTGAGGTCGCCCTCCGGGTACAGCGGCGGGCTCTCGGGCAGCAGCGGTGCGATCAGGTCCGCCAGCAGCTGGACCTGGGTGTCGCCGACCGCCGAGACGGGGACGATCTCGGCCCACTCGATGCCGAGTTCGGCGCCGAGCTGGTGGACGGCGAGGAGCTGCTCGGCGAGGGCCTTGGACTCGACCAGGTCGGTCTTGGTCACGATGGCGATCTTGGGGGTCTTCTTGATCCCCGCGAGCTCCTTGGCGATGAACTTGTCGCCGGGGCCGAGCTTCTGGTCGGCGGGCAGGCAGAAGCCGATGACGTCGACCTCGGCCCAGGTGGTCCGCACGACGTCGTTCAGCCGCTCGCCGAGCAGCGTGCGCGGCTTGTGCAGGCCCGGCGTGTCGACCAGCACCAGCTGCGCGTCCGGGCGGTGCACGATGCCGCGGACGGTGTGGCGGGTGGTCTGCGGCCGGTTGGAGGTGATCGCGACCTTGGTGCCCACCAGCGCATTGGTCAGGGTCGACTTGCCCGCGTTGGGGCGGCCGACGAAGCAGGCGAAGCCCGCGCGGTGCGGGGCGGTGGGCTCGGGGGAACGATCGCTCATACGGGCCATTCTCCCCGATGCGGCCCCCGGCGCCGACCAGCCCCGCCCCGGGGGCCCTCCCGCGCGGCGGCGGCCCCCGCCGCGGGAGCCGTCAGCGGGCGGCCTCCGTCGCCCGGAAGGTCCGCCGGTAGGACGTGGGGCTGACCCCCAGCGCCGCCTGCACGTGCTTGCGCAGCGACTGCGCCGTCCCGAAGCCCGCCTCCCGCGCCACCGCCTCGATCGGCAGCTCCGTCCGCTCCAGCAGCTGCCGGGCCCGCTCCACCCGCCGGCCGGTGATCCACTCCCCGGGGCTCACCCCGCACTCCTCGCGGAACCGGCGCGTGAAGGTCCGTACCGACATGGCCTCCTGCCGGGCCAGGTCGCTCAGCCGCAGGGGCTCGTGCAGCCGGTCCAGCACCCAGGCCCGCGCGGCCGTGGTGCTGGACCGCTGCGGCTCGGGCACGGGCCGCTTGACGAATTGCGCCTGCCCGCCTTCGCGGTGCGGCGGTACGACGGTCCGCCGGGCGGTCTCGTTGGCGATCGCCGCACCGTGGTCGCGGCGCACGATGTGCAGGCACAGGTCGATGCCCGCGGCGACTCCGGCGGAGGTCAGCACGTCCCCGTCGTCGGTGTAGAGCACGTCCGCGTCGACCCGGACGGCGGGGAACAGCCGCTGGAAGTGTTCGGCGGAGGCCCAGTGCGTGGTCGCCGGGCGGCCGTCCAGGTACCCCGCCGCGGCCAGGACGTAGCCGCCCGAGCAGATGGACACCAGCCGGGTGCCGGGCCGGATGTGGGCGAGGGCGGCCGCCAGCGCCTCGGTCAGCCGCCCCTCCTCGTAGACCGGCCCCAGCTCGTACGAAGCCGGCACCACCACGGTGTCGGCCGTGGCGAGCAGCTCCGGTCCGTGCTCGACGTGCACGGCGAAGTCGGCGTCGGTGGGCACCGGGCCGGGGGCGAGTGCGCAGGTCAGGATCGTGTAGAGGGGGCGCCCGGCCGCGTCCGCGGCCCGCCCGAAGATCCGGTGCGGGATGCCGAGCTCGAAGGGGAGCAGCCCGGCGAGCGCGAGCACGACGACCCGGTGCGGCGCCGGTTCCGGGGTGTCCGAGAGGGTCGGCGCGTCCGAGGGGGCCGGCGCGTCCGAGGGGGCCGGCGCGTCCGAGGGGGCCGGGACGCGCGAAGGGGCCGGGGCCTGCGGGGCTTCCATGGCCCGATCGTATCGAAGCATGACAGCCAGGCCACTGTCGTACGGTCCTCCCCGGGCCGGAAGCTGTCGGCGTGACACAGACAGCCCCCACCTCCCCCTTCACCGCCGCCCCCGGGACCCCCCGCCGGCCCGGACGCATCCACCGCGCCTGGTTCGCCGCCGCCGTGGCCTTCGTGACGATCATCGGCGCGGCCGCCTTCGCCTCCCTCCCCGGCCAGCTCATCGAGCCGCTGCACGAGGAGTTCGACTGGTCGCGCGGCACGATCGGCTTCGCGGTCTCCGTCAACCTGGCGCTCTACGGACTCACCGCGCCCTTCGCCGCCGCATTGATGGACCGTTTCGGCATCCGCAGGGTCGTCGCGCTGGCCCTGACCGTCATCGCGGGCGGCTCGCTGGCCACGGTGTGGATGACCGCAGCGTGGCAGCTGGTGCTGTGCTGGGGCGTGCTGGTGGGCCTCGGCAGCGGTTCGATGGCGCTGGCCTTCGCGGCGACGGTGACCAACCGCTGGTTCACCGCCCGGCGCGGCCTCGTCACCGGCATCCTGACCGCGGCGGGCGCCTCCGGGCAGCTGGTCTTCCTGCCGCTGCTGTCCTGGCTGGTGGAGAACCACGGCTGGCGCCCGGCGGCCGTCACCGTGTCCCTGGCCGCCCTGGCCGTCGTCCCCTTCGTGTGGCTCCTGCTGCGCGACCACCCCGCCGATGTGGGCCTCGCCCCGTACGGCGGCACCTACGAGCCCAAGCCCGCCCCCGCCGCCGGAGCCGCCCGGCGGGCGGTGACCGTGCTCTTCCGGGCGGCCCGCACCGGCCCCTTCTGGCTCCTGGCGGGCACCTTCGCGATCTGCGGGGCCTCGACGAACGGGCTGGTGCGCACGCACTTCACACCGGCGGCGCACGACCACGGCATGCCGGTGACGGCCGCCGCGGGGCTGCTCGCGGTGATCGGCGTGTTCGACGTACTCGGCACCATCGCCTCCGGGTGGTTCACCGACCGCTTCGAGGCGCGCCGGCTGCTGGCCGTGTACTACGCCCTGCGGGGGGTCTCCCTGCTGTTCCTGCCGATGCTGCTGGCGCCGACCGTGCACCCGCCGATGGTGTTCTTCATCGTCTTCTACGGGCTGGACTGGGTCGCGACCGTCCCGCCGACCATCGCCCTGTGCCGGGAGCACTACGGGGCGGACAGCGCGATCGTCTTCGGCTGGGTCCTGGCCTCGCACCAGGTCGGGGCGGCCGTGGTGGCCTTCCTCGGCGGTGTGGCCCGCGACGCCCTCGGCTCGTACGACCTGGTCTGGTACGCCTCGGGCGGCCTGTGCGCGGTGGCCGCGCTGATGGCGATGGTCATCCGCCGCCGCACGGCCCGGCCGGCCACGGCGGCGGCGTGAGCCGTACGCGCAGCCGGCGGGCGCGGTCCACGGCCCCGGCACCGGCCCGGGGTGCCCCCCACGGGCCGGGGACCCGTCGGCGTCAGGCCCCGGCGGGGGTCGTGGACTTGAGGGTGCCGTCCGGACCGGCCAGCAGTACCGGGGTGGACGGGCCGCCCAGGTCGCGCACGGCCGCGCGGTCGGCGTCGGCGGGGGCGTCCGCGGCGCTCACCACGGCCGCCGCCTCCAGGGAGCGGGCGCCGCTGGCCACCGCCATGGCGACGGCCGTCTGGAGCGCGCTGAGCTTCAGGGAGTCCAGCTCCACGGTCCCGGCGACGTAGGTGCGGCCGGTCTCGTCCCGCACGGCCGCGCCCTCGGGGACTCCGTTGCGGGCCCGGGCGCTGCGCGCCAGGGTGATGATCTTGCTGTCCTCGGGGTCGATCCCCGCTCCCACGCTGCTCTCGGTCATAGGCGAAAGCATAGGGAGCGCCCCGGCGGAGCCGTGCAACGACCCCGCCGGGGCGCTCCGAGGCGCTTCAGGGCCGGTCGAGCCGCAGCCGCTCCGCCCGCGGCAGCCCCGCGACGACCAGGTCGTACGAGTCCTCCACCAGCTCGCGCACCAGCGCGTCCGGCAGGCCGCCCACGGTCACGGTGTTCCAGTGCCGCTTGTTCATGTGCCAGCCCGGCACGACCGCCTCGTACTCGGCCCGCAGCCGCACCGCGGCCTCCGGTTCGCACTTGAGGTTGACCTTCAGCGGTTCGGCGTCCAGCGCCGTCAGGGCGAACACCTTCCCCAGCACCTTGAACACCGAGGTCTCCGGGGTGAAGGGGAACTCCTCCACCGCCGCGTTGAAGCCCAGGCAGAAGGCGCGCAGCTCCGCCGGCGTCACTCGCCCTCCTCCCCCGCGGCGTGCGCCTCGGCCACGGGCTCCACGAGCACCGTCACGATCTTGTTCCGGCGACCCGCCGGGGACTCGGCCGTCAGCCGCAGCGGACGCCCGTCCGGCAGGTCCACCACCGCCGAGGCACCGGCGATCGGCACCCGGCCCAGCGCCTTCGCCAGCAGGCCGCCGACCGTCTCCACGTCCTCGTCGTCGAAGGCCAGGGCCCCGAACAGCTCACCGAGGTCGGTGATGTCCAGCCGCGCCGTGACCCGGTAGGAGTCCCCGCCCAGCTCCTCCACGGGCGCGATCTCCCGGTCGTACTCGTCGGTGATCTCGCCGACGATCTCCTCCAGGATGTCCTCGATCGTGACGATGCCGGCCGTGCCGCCGTACTCGTCGATGACGACGGCCACGTGGTTGCGCACCGACTGCATCTCGCGCAGCAGGTCCCCCGCGTTCTTCGTGTCGGGCACGAAGACGGCCGGCCGCATCACCGTGGAGACCAGGTCGGATTCGGCGTCCCGGTTGATGTGCGTCCTGCGGACGAGGTCCTTCAGGTACACGATGCCGACGATGTCGTCCTCGTTCTCCCCCGTGACCGGGATCCGCGAGAAACCGGAGCGCAGCGCCAGCGTCGTCGCCTGACGTATCGTCTTGTACCGCTCGATGCAGACCAGGTCGGTGCGCGGCACCATCACCTCGCGCACGAGGGTGTCCCCCAGTTCGAAGACCTGGTGCACCATCCTGCGCTCGTCGTCCTCGATCAGCGATTCCTTCTCCGCGAGGTCCACCATCGCGCGCAGCTCGGCCTCGGAGGCGAAGGGGCCCTTGCGGAAGCCCTTGCCGGGCGTGAGCGCGTTGCCGATCAGGATCAGCAGCTGCGGCACCGGGCCCATCACCCGCGCCAGCGGTACGAGGACGTACGCGGCCGCCGTCGCGGTGTTCAGCGGGTGCTGGCGGCCGATCGTACGGGGGGACACGCCCACCGCCACGAACGACACCAGCACCATCACGCCGATGGCGACGAGCAGCGCGGTCCAGTGGTCGCCGAAGCCGTCGAGGCAGACGTACGTGACGAGCACCCCCGCCGCCATCTCGCAGGTCACCCGCACCAGCAGGGCGACGTTGACGTAGCGGGTGGGGTCGGCGGCGACCTGGGCGAGCTTCGCGCTGCCGCGCCGGCCCTCGCGTACGGCCTGTTCGGCGCGGAAGCTGGAGACGCGGGCGATGCCCGACTCGGCGCACGCCGCGAACCAGGCGACCACGACCAGCAGGACCGCCCCGGTGATCAGCTGGGGGGCGCCGGTCACGAGACGGTCGGGGCCGGGGAGGGACCGGTCATGCCGCGCTCGGCGCGCCAGCCGTCGACGATGGCGGCCTGGAGCCCGAACATCTCGGCCTTCTCGTCCGGCTCCTCGTGGTCGTACCCCAGCAGGTGCAGCACCCCGTGGACGGTCAGGAGCTGGAGCTCCTCGTCCATGGAGTGCTGCGTGGGCGCGTCCTCACCCTGCCTCTTCGCGACCTCGGGGCAGAGCACGATGTCGCCGAGGAGCCCCTGCGGGGGCTCCTCGTCGTCCTTCGCCGGCGGCCGGAGCTCGTCCATCGGGAAGGACATGACGTCGGTCGGGCCGGGGAGGTCCATCCACTGGATGTGGAGCTGCTCCATCGCGTCCTCGTCGATGACGATGACGGAGAGCTCGGACAGCGGGTGGATCCTCATCCGGGTGAGCGCGTAGCGGGCGATGTCGAGGATCGCCTGCTCGTCGACCTCGGTTCCGGACTCGTTGTTGACGTCGATCGACATGGTGCGCTGGGTTCTACTTCCGCTGGTGGCCGTTCGGGGCCTGGTGGGCGTCGTCGTACTTCTCGTACGCGTCGACGATACGGCCGACCAGCTTGTGCCGGACGACATCCTCGGACGTGAGCCGCGAGAAGTGGATGTCGGGCACTCCGTCGAGGATCTCCTGGACCTGGCGCAGACCGCTCTTGGCGCCGCCCGGCAGGTCGATCTGGGTGACGTCACCGGTGACGACGATCTTGGAGTCGAAGCCGAGCCTGGTCAGGAACATCTTCATCTGCTCGACGGTGGTGTTCTGCGCCTCGTCCAGGACGACGAAGGCGTCGTTGAGCGTGCGGCCACGCATGTAGGCCAGCGGGGCCACCTCGATGGTCCCGGCGGCCATCAGCCTCGGGATGGAGTCCGGGTCGATCATGTCGTGCAGGGCGTCGTACAGCGGGCGCAGGTACGGGTCGATCTTGTCGAACAGGGTGCCGGGCAGGAAGCCGAGCCGCTCGCCCGCCTCGACGGCGGGGCGGGTCAGGATGATGCGGCTGACCTGCTTGGACTGCAGCGCCTGGACGGCCTTCGCCATCGCGAGGTAGGTCTTGCCGGTGCCCGCGGGCCCGATGCCGAAGACGATCGTGTTCCTGTCGATCGCGTCGACGTACCGCTTCTGGTTGAGGGTCTTGGGACGGATGGTGCGGCCGCGGCTGGAGAGGATGTTCTGGGTGAGCACCTCGGCCGGGGTCTCCGGGTCACCGCCCGGGCTGCCGTTCGCCTTGAGCATGGCGATCGAGCGTTCCACTGCGTCCTCCGTCATCGGCTGCCCGGTGCGGAGCACCAGCATCATCTCGTCGAACAGGCGCTGGATCAGTGCGACTTCCGCCGCCGACCCGACCGCGCTGACCTGATTGCCCCGAACGTGGATGTCGGCCTTCGGGAAAGCCTTCTCGATCACGCGCAGCAGCGCGTCGCCCGAGCCGAGTACGGTCACCATCGGGTGCGTCGCCGGGACGGTGAAGTGGGCTCGCGCCTGGCCCGGCGCCGGGGTGTGGGCTGTCGGTGTCTGAGTCATGGGCCGGCACTGTGGCCTGCGCATACCTCCCGCTGAGGGGCCGCGCGGATCGTCGACCTCCGGAGTACCAAGGGTACGTCCACCCCGGGGCCATCCCGAGGGGTTTTCCGGGCCGATCTAGACCGGGTGCCGGAAGCCGATGGTCGGGACGGCCCTGCGGCGCGGGGAGGGGGCCGCGCCGGGCGGTACGAGGGCGTCCAGGAAGGCGTAGCGGTCCCGCAGGGCGTCGGGGGCGGTGCGCCACCAGTGGGCCACCTCCGGCCAGCCCGGGGCCGAGAGGGAGCCGCCGAACTCCTGGACCGAGAGGGCGGCGGTCAGCCCGGCGAAGGCCAGCCGGTCGGCCAGGGGCCACCCCGCCAGGCTGCCCGTGACGAACCCGGCCACGTACACGTCCCCGGCCCCCGTGGGGTCCAGGGCGTCTACGGCGATGGCGGGGGCCTGCGCGGTCTCCCCCGTGCGGCTGTCGACCGCGTACGAGCCCTCCGCTCCCATGGTCACCACCGCGACCGGCACCTTCTCCGCGAGGGCCCGGGCCGCGGCGCGCGGACACTCGGTCCGGGTGTAGCGCATCGCCTCTCCCGCGTTGGGCAGGAACGCCTCGCAGTGCTGGAGGTCGGCCAGGGCGCCGAGGTCCCAGCGGCCCGTCTCGTCCCAGCCGACGTCCGCGAAGATCCGCGAGCCCCGGCGGGCCGCCTCCGAGATCCAGTCCTCGGTCTGGCCGGCGCCGAGCGAGGCCACCGCCGCGCGCGCCTTCGGCGGACACCAGGGGAAGGGGCCGGGGCCAGCCGGGGGCGGGGCCTCGTGGCCGTGGGAGACCATCGTGCGCTCGCCCTCGTACGCCATGGAGACCGTGACGGGGCTGTGCCAGCCCGGAATGGTGTGTGACATGGACAGGTCGATGCCCTCGCCCTGTTCGAGGGCGTCCCAGCAGTACTCCCCGTAGTGGTCGTCCCCGAAGGCGGCGGCCAGCGAGGTGCGCAGGCCCAGCCGCGCGAGGGCGGTGGCCATGTTGGCGACGCCGCCGGGGCTGGAGCCCATGCCGCGCGCCCAGGACTCCGTACCGCGCACCGGGGCCGAGTCGAGGCCGGTGAAGATGATGTCGAGGAACACCGTGCCGGTCAGGAAGACGTCGCAGCCCGGCTCTTGGGGATCGCGCACCGGTCCGAGCGGGTCGAGGGTGATGCGGCTGTCCCGACTGATCACGGTGTGCTCCCCGTTGAAATGTCGTTTCTGCTTACGGGCTGGAGAGAGGCCGGTCCTGCCCGGGTCCGGCAGGGCCAAACCCAGTGTGACGCACATCACCGGAGCCCTGCTCTCCTCCTCCCCCAGCGCCACTCGAGAAACACCCGGCCCTAGCGCTTGGGCAGGGCCACCCGTCCCAGGTCGGCCGCGATCGTCAGCTCCCCCTCGAACCCGGCCGCACGGGCCTCGCGTTCGAACTCCGACGGATCCCCGTAGCGCTGCGAGAAGTGCGTCAGCACCAGGTGCCGTACGCCCGCCTCCCGCGCCACCCGCGCCGCCTGCCCGGCGGTGAGGTGGCCGTGGTCGGTCGCCAGCCGGACGTCCGCGTCGAGGAAGGTCGACTCGATGACCAGCATGTCGCAGCCCTCCGCCAGCGCGTCCACGCCTTCACACAGCCGGGTGTCCATGACGAAGGCGAACCGCTGCCCCGGCCGGTGCTCGCTGACCGCCTCCAGCGTGACCTCGCCCAGCGGCCCCGCCAGCCGGCCCTCCCGCTGGATCCGGCCGACGTCCGGCCCCGCGATCCCGTGCCGCGCGAGCAGCGCGGGAACCATCCGGCGCCCGTCGGGCTCGGTCACCCGGTAGCCGAACGACTCCACCGGATGCGAGAGCCGGCGCGCCTCCAGGACGTACGGGGGCCCGCTCGCGAGCACCCCGTCCCCGGCCACCGGCTCCTCCCGGAGCCGCACCGTCTCCCGGTAGGCGGTGGCGTACCGCAGCCGGTCGAAGAACCGCTGCCCCGAGGCCGGGTAGTGCGCGGTCACGGGGTGCGGGACCTGGTCGAGGTTGATCCGCTGGATCACCCCGGCCAGGCCGAGGCTGTGGTCGCCGTGGAAGTGCGTGATGCAGATCCGGTTGATGTCGTGCGCCGCGACCCCGGCCCGCAGCATCTGCCGCTGGGTGCCCTCGCCCGGGTCGAAGAGGATGCCCTCGCCGTCCCAACGCAGCAGGTAGCCGTTGTGGTTGCGGTGCCGGGTGGGGACCTGGCTGGCGGTGCCGAGGACCACGAACTCGCGTACGGACACGGCTTATCCGGGCGGCCACTGGAGGCCGCGGCCCCCGAGGACGTGCGCGTGGGCGTGGAAGACGGTCTGGCCGGCGCCGGCCCCGGTGTTGAACACGACCCGGTAGCCGCCCTCTTCGACCTTCTCGTCGGCGGCGACGCGGGCGGCCTCGCGCAGGACATCGGCGGCCACGTCCGGCGCGCCGGCGGCGAGGGTGGCGGCGTCGGGGTAGTGCACCTTGGGGATGACGAGCACGTGGGTCGGCGCCTGCGGGTTGATGTCCCGGAAGGCGACGGTGGTCTCGGTCTCGCGGACCACCGTCGCCGGGACGGCGCCCGCGACGATCTTGCAGAACAGGCAGTCCGCCTGCGGTTCCCCGGCCATTGCTGCGCCTCCCGTGACGATGATCGGTCGGGGCATGCTACCCGCCGCCTGCCGGTGGACACCGCTGCGCGGAGCGGGTCCCCTCCCCTCCCCGCCCTTCCCCCGGGCGCTGCCCGGCCCCGCGCCTCAAACGCCGGCGAGGCTGCAAGACCCTGGGGCTCCGCCCCAAACCCCGCGCCTCAAACGCCGGCGGGGCTGGGTTGGGCTGCGACACGGAGGGGTCGGGGGCGGGGTGGGGTGTCGTCCGGGACTAAAACGAGATGAATTCGGCGCGCGGCACCGCCCGGCAAAACCACTCAGGCTCAGGCGCCGAACATCGAAGCCCGTCCCGGACGACACCCCACCCCGCCCCCGACCCCGGCCCACAACACCCCGGCACCCACACCCGGCCCCGCCAACGCACCACCGGTCCGCCGGGACACCGCCAAGCCACACCCCCGCCCGGCCAGGGCACCGGCACCCGCACCCCGCCCGGCCAGGGCAAGGGCTACGACCAGCGCCCCGACCGCGCCAACAGCACCGCCGTGGCCGCCGTGCCCGCGGTCGAGGTGCGGAGCACCGAGCGGCCCAGGCGGTACGGCCGCGCACCCGCCTCCGCGAAGACCGCCAGTTCCTCCGGCGAGACCCCGCCCTCGGGGCCGACCACCAGCACCACGGACCCCTTCTCCGGCAGCGCCGCCGTCGCCAGCGCCGCCGAGGCCGTGTCCCGGTCCTCGTGCAGCACCACCGCCAGATCGGCCTGCGCCAGCAGAGCGGCCACCTGCTTCGTGGACATCACCCCGGCCACCTCAGGGAAACGCACCCGGCGCGACTGCTTCCCCGCCTCCCGGGCCGTGGAACGCCACTTGGCCAGGGACTTCTCACCCCGGTCCCCGCGCCACTGCGTGATGCACCGCGAGGCCTGCCACGGCACGATGGCGTCGACGCCGGTCTCCGTCATCGTCTCGACCGCCACCTCGCCCCGGTCACCCTTGGGCAGGGCCTGCACCACCGTGATCCGCACGTCGGGCTCCGGCTCCTCGCTCACGGACTCCAGGTCCATGAGCACCAGGCGGTCCTTGCCCTCCGCCGCCTTGACCACGCCTTCGGTCCACCGGCCCCGGCCGTCGGTGAGGATCACGTCCTCGCCCGGGTTCAGCCGCTTCACGGACACGGCGTGCCGCCCCTCGGGGCCCTCCAGCACGAACTCCGGGCCCGCCGGAACCTCTTCGACCACGAACACGGGGGCCGTCATGACGTTCTCCTCATCTCAACACCTGCAACGCGTTCTGCGCCTCGGCCAGTTCCGCCGCCAGCACTTCCACCAGCTGCCCGGCCGGTAGCGCCCGGGCCAGCCGGTGGCCCTGCCCCGCCCACAGGGACATGCCCTGCGGGTCCCCGGCCGCGGCGGCCGCCTTGCGCAGTCCCGCGGTCATGTGGTGGACCTGCGGGTAGGCGGCCGGGGCGTACGGCCCGTGCTCCCGCATGAAGCGGTTGACCAGGCCCCGGGCCGGCCGGCCCGAGAAGGCCCGGGTCAGTTCCGTGTGGGCGAACATCGGGTCGGTCAGGGCCTTCTTGTGCAGCGGGTGCGCCCCGGACTCCGGGCACACCAGGAAGGCCGTGCCGAGCTGCGCCGACTCCGCGCCCGCCGCCAGCAGCGCCGCGATCTGCGCGCCGCGCATCAGACCGCCCGCCGCGATGATGGGCAGGGCCACGGCCTCCCGTACCTGCGCGACCAGCGCGAGCAGGCCGACGCCGGCCGTGCCGTCGGTCTGCGGGTCGTCCCGGTGGGTGCCCTGGTGGCCGCCGGCCTCGACGCCCTGGACGCAGACGGCGTCGGCGCCGGCGGCCTGCGCGGCCCGGGCCTCGTCGACCGAGGTGACGGTGACGACGGTGTGCGTACCGGCCTTGCGCAGGCGCGCGAGCACCTCGGGCGCGGGGGTGCCGAAGGTGAAGGAGACCACCGGGACGGGGTCCTCCAGCAGGATGGCCAGCTTCGCTTCGTAGCCGTCGTCGCTGGTGCCGATGATGTCCTCCGCGGCGAGCGAGACCGCGTACCAGTTGGCCTCGCCGGCCAGCTGCCCGCGGTAGGCCTCGACGGCGGTCTGGTCGACGGGGCCGGTCTGCGGCATGAGGAGGTTCACGCCGAAGGGCCGCCGGGTGAGGCCGCGCGTCTGCTTGATCTCCTGGTACATCCCGTCGGCGGTCTTGTAGCCGCCGGCCAGGTAGCCGAGCCCGCCGGCGTCGGACACGGCGGCGACGAGCGGCGGGCAGGAGACGCCGCCCGCCATGGGAGCCTGCACGATCGGGTACCGGTGGAGACCGTTCGGCGCGGAGGACATGGACTGCATCGTGCCACGTCCCGACCACCGGGCCGAATCACCGCATTCGCCTGGCATAGTCCGCTTCCCCGGCACTGTCCTCGCATCGCCGGGGGCGGTGGGGCGGGAAGCACGGAGCCCGGTCCGGGACGCCCCGGACCGGGCTCGTACGAGGCCTTCGGGGCCGCTCAGGTGCGGCCGTTGAACGCGTCCTTCAGGCGGCTGAACAGGCCCTGCTGGCCGGGCGCGAACTGGCCCGTCGGCCGCTCCTCGCCGCGCAGCTTCGCGAGCTGGCGCAGCAGCTCCTCCTGCTGGGCGTCCAGCTTGCCGGGGGTGGTGACCTCGACGTGGACGATCAGGTCGCCCCGGCCGCCACCGCGCAGGTGGGTGACGCCCCGCCCGTGCAGGGGGATGGCCTGGCCGGACTGGGTGCCGGGCCGGATGTCGATCTCCTCCATGCCGTCCAGCGTCTCCAGCGGGCACTTGGTGCCCAGGGCCGCGGCCGTCATGGGGATGGTGACCGTGCAGTGCAGGTCGTCCCCGCGCCGCTGGAAGGTCGGGTGCGGCAGCTCGTGGATCTCCACGTACAAGTCGCCGGCGGGGCCGCCGCCGGGGCCGACCTCGCCCTCGCCCCCGAGCTGGATCCGGGTGCCGTTCTCGACGCCGGCCGGGATCTTGACCGTGAGGCTGCGGCGGGAGCGGACCCGGCCGTCGCCCGCGCACTCGGGGCAGGGGGTCGGGACCACGGTGCCGAAGCCCTGGCACTGCGGGCAGGGGCGCGAGGTCATGACCTGGCCCAGGAAGGACCGGGTGACCTGCGAGACCTCACCGCGGCCGCGGCACATGTCACACGTCTGCGCCGAGGTGCCGGGGGCGGCGCCCTCGCCGGAGCAGGTGGTGCAGACGACGGCCGTGTCGACCTGGATGTCCTTGGTCGTGCCGAAGGCGGCCTCGTCCAGTTCCAGGTCCAGGCGGATCATGGCGTCCTGGCCGCGGCGGGTCCGCGAGCGCGGGCCGCGCTGCGAGGCCTGGCCGAAGAAGGCGTCCATGATGTCGGAGAAGTTGCCGAAGCCGCCCGCGCCGAAGCCGCCCGCGCCGCCACCGCCGCCCGAGGAGGACAGCGGGTCGCCGCCGAGGTCGTAGACCTGCTTCTTCTGCGGGTCCGAGAGCACCTCGTAGGCCGCGTTGATCTCCTTGAAGCGCTCCTGCGTCTTCGGGTCCGGGTTCACGTCCGGGTGGAGTTCACGCGCGAGGCGGCGGAAGGCCTTCTTGATCTCGTCCTGCGATGCGTCGCGGCGTACGCCGAGTACGGCGTAGTAGTCCGTGGCCACTTACGACTCCGCCAGGATCTGTCCGACGTAACGTGCCACTGCGCGTACCGCTCCCATCGTTCCGGGGTAGTCCATGCGGGTCGGTCCGACCACGCCGAGTTTGGCGACTGCTTCGCCGCCCGAACCGTAGCCGACGGACACGACCGACGTGGAGTTGAGCCCCTCGTAGGCGTTCTCGTGCCCGATCCGTACGGCCATCCCCGACTCACCGGCCTCGCCGAGCAGCTTGAGGAGCACGACGTGCTCCTCGAGTGCTTCGAGCACCGGCCTGATCGTCAGGGGGAAGTCATGTCCGAAGCGCGTGAGGTTGGCGGTGCCGCCGATCATCAGCCGCTCCTCCGCCTCCTCCGCCAGCGTTTCGAGAAGGGTCGCGATGACGGCCTTGACGGTCGCCCTGTCGTCGATCTCGAACGACTCCGGAAGGTCCTGCACCAGCTGCGGCACGTCGGTGAACCGACGGCCGACGACCCTGCTGTTGAGCCGCGCCCGCAGGTCGGCGAGGGAGTTCTCGCCGAAGGGGGTCTGGGTGTCGACCATGCGCTGCTCGACCCGGCCGGTGTCGGTGATCAGTACGAGCATCAGCCGGGCCGGGGCCAGCGACAGCAGCTCGACGTGCCGGACGGTGGAGCGGGTCAGCGAGGGGTACTGGACGACGGCGACCTGGCGGGTGAGCTGCGCGAGCAGCCGTACCGTGCGGCCGACGACGTCGTCGAGGTCGACGGCGCCGTCCAGGAAGTTCTGGATGGCGCGGCGCTCGGGCGTCGACAGCGGCTTGACGCCCGCCAGCTTGTCGACGAACAGCCGGTAGCCCTTGTCGGTGGGGATCCGGCCGGCGCTGGTGTGGGGCTGCGCGATGTAGCCCTCCTCCTCCAGCACGGCCATGTCGTTGCGCACGGTGGCGGGCGAGACGCCGAGGCGGTGGCGTTCCGTGAGGGCCTTGGAGCCGACGGGCTCCTCCGTCCCGACGTAGTCCTGGACGATGGCGCGCAGTACCTCGAGTCTGCGTTCACTGAGCATCGCGCACACCTCCGGATGCGAGTCGGTCTCGGTCGTGGCCGCCGTGGCCGGTCCTGGCTGGCTGGCACTCAGCGGGTGGGAGTGCCAGAGATCCCCCGGTCAGTGTACGGCCGGGTAGTAGTCCGGGGGCAAGGGCGGCCCGCCAGGGTAGCGTCGCCGCATGGACGTGCGTTGGGAAGAGGCGGGCTGGGAACGGGTCACCGGACGGGTCGGCCGGCGGCGGCTTCCGGTGTGGGACTGCACCGTGGGGCTGGTGGTGGGGGACGATTCGGTGCTGCTGGTCGACCCCGGATCGGGTGTGCGCGAGGGCGCGGGGGTGCGGGCCGAGGCGGAGCGGCTGACGGGCCGGCGCGTGACCCATATCGCATTCACCCACGGACATTTCGACCACGTACTGGGCGGTGCGGCCTTCGCCGGCGCCGAGTTCTACGGTGCGGTCGGCCTGGACCGGCAGCTGTCGACCCCGACGGGCCGCGAGGAGGTACGGGCGAGCGCGGTCCGGCACGGGCTGGCGGAGGCGGAGGCCGCCGAGGCGGTGGACCTGCTCCAGGCGCCCCGGCACCTGGTGTCGGGCGAGTGGACGCTCGAGCTGGGCGGGGTGCAGGTGCTGCTGGCCAACGTGGGGCCCGCGCACTCCCAGCACGACCTGGCCGTCTTCGTGCCGGGCGAGCGGGAGGCGGTGTTCTGCGGGGACCTGGTCGAGGAGTCGGGCGAGCCCCAGGCCGGCGGGGACGCGGTGCCGGGCCAGTGGCCCGCCGCGCTGGACCGGCTGCTGGCCCTGGGCGGCGACGACGCGGTGTACGTGCCGGGTCACGGAGCGCTGGTCGACGCGGGCTTCGTGCGTGCGCAACGCGCCACACTGGCGGCCCGGTTCGGCGTGTCGCGGGCGTGAGGGCGGCGGCTCTCCTAGGGTCGGCCGGATGCGTGAGTACTCCCCCGACCTGACCCCGCAGTGGAAGCGCGCCAAGGCCGTGCCGGAGGTGCCGGCCGACCCGGACCTGGTGGTCGAGGTGGCGGGTACGGACTTCTGCGGCGCGGTGGTGGCCTGCGAGGCGGGCACGGTGACCCTGGAGGACCGGTTCGGCAAGCGGCGCGTGTTCCCGCTGGAGCCGCGCGGCTTCCTGCTGGACGGCGCGGTGGTGACCCTGGTGCGCCCGTCACGGGCGCCCGCCACGCCCGCCAGGACGGCCTCGGGCTCGGTGGCCGTCCCGGGTGCGCGGGCCCGGGTGGCGCGGGCCGGGCGGATCTACGTGGAGGGGCGGCACGACGCCGAGCTGGTCGAGCGGGTGTGGGGCGACGACCTGCGGATCGAGGGGGTGGTCGTGGAGTACCTGGAGGGCGTCGACGACCTCGCGGCGGTGGTCGCGGAGTTCGCCCCGGGTCCGGACGCCCGGCTGGGGGTGCTGGTGGACCACCTGGTGCCGGGCTCGAAGGAGTCCCGCATCGCGGCCTCGGTGACCGGGCCGGACGTGCTGGTCGTGGGCCACCCGTACGTGGACGTCTGGCAGGCGGTGAAGCCGTCCGCGCTGGGCATCCGGGCGTGGCCCGAGGTGCCGCGCGGCCAGGACTGGAAGACGGGCGTCTGCCGGGCCCTGGGCTGGCCGCCGAACACGGGGGCCGCCTGGCAGCACATCCTGTCGCGGGTGTCCTCGTACCGGGACCTGGAGCCGACGCTGCTCGGCCGCGTCGAGGAGCTGATCGACTTCGTCACGGCGCCCTGAGGCGCGGCGCGCCGAGGGCACCGCACTGAGGCACGGCACGCAGAGGCACGGCACGCCGAGTCACCGCGCACCGCCGGACTCGCCCACCTTCGAGTGACAGTGCGTGTGCGGAGCGCCACGAAGGGCAAGGGTGCTCACCATGATCACCTTTGCTCTGCGGCAGCGCGCCGTCCTCGCCGCGACCGTGCTCGCCGCCGCCCTGCTCCCGCCCGCCTCCGCCTCGGCCACGGCGCAGGCCGCCCCGGCGAACTCCTGTCCGCGGGTGACCGACCACCTCTTCGCCGCGGCGGACAAGACCGTCGTGGTGGAGCGCATCACCCCGTCGCCGTCCTGGCGGATCAACTGCAAGCAGCTCTACCGCTCCGACGGCCGTCCGCCGTCGGTGGTCTTCGAGGAGGGCTTCAAGCCGAAGGCGCCCCTGGACGGCCAGTACGACATCGAGCAGTACGTGCTGGTCAACCAGCCCTCCCCGTACGTGTCGACCACCTACGACCACGACCTGTACAAGACCTGGTGGAAGAGCGGCTGGAACTACTACATCGACGCCCCGGGCGGGGTGGACGTCAACCAGACCATCGGCGACACCCACAAGTACGCCTCCCAGGCGGAGGTCGCCTTCCCCGGCGGCATCGACCGCTCCTTCATCGTCGCGGTGTGCCCGGTCGACAAGACCTCCAAGACCGAGATCATGGACGAGTGCCAGGACAACCCGCACTACAAGCCCTGGCGCAACAGCTGGCCGAGCTGACCCCGCCCGTCCGCCGGGACCTGGTCAGTCGACCAGGTCCCGCACCACCGCGTCGGCCAGCAGCCGCCCGCGCAGCGTCAATACCGCCCGCCCCGCCCCGTACGGTCCAGCCTCCAGGAGGCCGTCGGTGAGGGCGCGGCGGGAGGCTGCGAGGCCCGTCGGGGCCAGCAGGGACAGCGGGACGCCGTCCACCAGGCGGAGCTCCAGCAGGATCCGCTCCACGCGCCGGTCCTCCGCCGACAGCAGCTCGCGTCCCGCGCCCGGCGAGCGGCCCTCGGCCAGGGCGGCCGCGTACGCACCGGGGTGCTTCACGTTCCACCAGCGCACCCCGCCCACGTGCGAGTGCGCTCCGGGGCCCGCGCCCCACCAGTCGGCGCCGCGCCAGTACAGCTCGTTGTGCAGGCACCGCCCGGCCTCGGAGGTGGCCCAGTTCGACACCTCGTACCAGGAGTACCCGGCTGCGGCCATGACGGAGTCGGCGATCAGGTACCGGTCGGCGTGGACGTCGTCGTCCGTCATCGGGACCTCGCCGCGGCGGATGCGGCGGGCCAGCTGCGTGCCCTCCTCGACGATCAGGGCGTAGGCGCTGATGTGGTCGGGGCCGGCGCCGAGCGCGGCCTCCAGGGAGGCGCGCCAGTCGTCGTCGGACTCGCCCGGGGTGCCGTAGATCAGGTCGAGGTTGACGTGCTCGAAGCCGGCCGCGCGGGCCTCGGCGACACAGGCCTCGGGGCGACCGGGGGTGTGCGTGCGGTCCAGCACCTTCAGGACGTGCTGCTTCGCGCTCTGCATGCCGAAGGAGATCCGGTTGAAGCCGCCGGCGCGCAGCTCCGCCAGGTACGCCGGGTCCACGGACTCCGGATTGGCCTCGGTCGTGACCTCGGCGTCCTCGGCCAGCCCGAACTCGTCGCGGATCGCAGCGAGCATGCGGACGAGGTCCCGGGCGGGCAGCAGCGTGGGCGTGCCGCCGCCGACGAAGACGGTCCGCACGGCGCGCGGGTCGTCCCCGAGCACCTTGCGGGCCAGGCGGACCTCGTCGATCAGGGTGTCGGCGTAGTTCTCCCGGGAGGCGAGGACGCCGCCGGTGCCGCGCAGCTCGGTGGCGGTGTAGGTGTTGAAGTCGCAGTACCCGCAGCGCGTGGCGCAGTACGGGACGTGCAGGTAGAACCCCAGCGGCCGCGCCCCGGCGCCCTCCAGGGCGTGCGACGGCAGGGAGCCGTCTTCGGGCATGGGTTCACCGTCGGGCAGTGCGGAAGGCATGCGCCCATTGTCCCGCACCGCCCCATGGTCGTTTACGCCTCGGGCTACGCCTCCCTGGAGCCCTCGTACATCTCCTCGATGAGGTGCTTGAACTCACGCTCGACGACGGGCCGCTTCAGCTTGAGGCTGGGGGTGAGGTCTCCGTGCTCGACGTCGAGGTCGCGCGGCAGGATGCGGAACTTCTTGATCGTCTGCCAGCGCTGGAGGCCCTCGTTGAGGGTCTGGACGTAGGTCTCGATCAGCCGGTCGGTCTCCGGGGCCGCGAGGACCTCGGCGTACGTCCTGCCCTCCAGGCCGTTCTCGACGGCCCAGCCCAGGATCGCGGGCTCGTCGAGGGCGATCAGGGCGGAGCAGAAGTTCCGGTCGGCTCCGTGGACGACGATGGTCGACACGTACGGGCAGATCGCCTTGAACTGGCCCTCGATCTCCGCCGGGGCGACGTACTTGCCGCCGGAGGTCTTGATCAGGTCCTTCTTGCGGTCGGTGATGCGCAGGTAGCCGTCCGGGGACAGCTCGCCGATGTCGCCGGTGTGCAGCCAGCCGTCGCTCTCCAGGACCTCGGCGGTCTTCTCGGGCTGGCCGTGGTAGCCCTGCATGATGCCGGGGCCGCGCAGCATGACCTCGCCGTCGTCGGCGATGCGGACCTCGGTGCCGGGGAGCGGCTTGCCGACGGTGCCGGTGCGGTAGGCCTCGCCCGGGTTGACGAAGGAGGCCGCGCTGGACTCGGTCAGCCCGTAGCCCTCCAGGATGTGGATGCCGGCGCCGGAGAAGAAGTAGCCGATCTCGGGTGCCAGGGCGGAGGCGCCGGAGACGGCGGCGCGCAGCCGGCCGCCGAAGGCCTCGCGGAGCTTGGAGTAGACGAGGGCGTCCGCGATCTTGTGCCTGGCGGTGAGGGCGAGGGGGGCGGTCGCCCGTCCGGTGCGGCGGTAGTTGTCCTGGGTGACCTTGGCGTACTCGCGGGCGACGCCGACCGACCACTGGAAGATCTTGTACTTGGCTCCGCCGCCGGACCGGGCCTTGGCGGCGACGCCGTTGTAGACCTTCTCGAAGATGCGCGGGACGGCCGCCATGTAGGTGGGCTGGACGACCGGCAGGTTCTCGATGATCTTGTCGATGCGGCCGTCGACGGCGGTGACGTGCCCGACCTCGATCTGGCCGGAGGTGAGCACCTTGCCGAAGACGTGGGCCAGCGGCAGCCACAGGTACTGGACGTCGTCCGCGTGGATCATGCCGGTGGCCACGGTGGCCTTGGCCATGTACGACCAGTTGTCGTGCGGCAGGCGGACGCCCTTGGGGCGGCCGGTGGTGCCGGAGGTGTAGATGAGGGTGGCGAGCTGGTCGGGGGTGATGGCCGCGATCCGCTCCTTGACCGCCGCGGGGTGCTTGGCGAGGTACTCCTTGCCGCGTTCCTCCAGCTCGGCGAGGGAGAGCACCCAGCCCTCCGGATCGCCCTCGGCGGGGACGGCGTCGGCCGCCTCCAGAACCACCACGTGGGCGAGTTCGGGCAGGTCGGCGCGGCGCTCGCGGGCCTTGGCCAGCTGGGCGGCGTCCTCGGCGATCAGCACCCGGCTCTCGGAGTCCGCGAGGATGAAGGAGGACTCCTCGGCGTTGGTGCTCGGATAGATGGTGGTCACGGCGCCGCCGGCGCACATCACGCCGAGGTCGCACAGGATCCACTCGACGCGGGTGTTGGAGGCGAGCGCGACCCGGTCCTCGGCGTGCAGGCCCAGTCCGATGAGGCCGGCGGCGATGGCGAAGACCCGGTCGGCGGCCTGGCCCCAGCTGAGCGACTTCCAGTCGTCGGGACCGCCCTCACGGCCCGCCGCGGCCACGGGGAAGCGGTAGGCCTCCGCGTTCGGCGTGGCGGCGACGCGGTCAAGGAAGAGGGCCGCCACGGTGGGCGGGCGGTTCTCGATCAAGGTCTGTGTGTCGCTCACGGACGTCCTCCGGACCACGCGGCAGGGCCTGTTCGGGCATGACTTCAGGCATGACTTCGGGCTTGTAACTGGCGAGTAACCAGTGTTCAGAGTAGGGGGCGTGCGGCTGGCGCGTAAGGGCCACCCGGCGGCCGATTCATAACGAAACAGGCCCCCGAGCGTACGCTCGGGGGCCTGTTTCGCATACGGCGCTACTTCTTCTTGCCGCCGGACTCGTCGCTGGACAGGACGGCGATGAAGGCCTCCTGCGGGACCTCCACGGAGCCGACCATCTTCATCCGCTTCTTGCCTTCCTTCTGCTTCTCCAGCAGCTTCCGCTTGCGGGAGATGTCACCGCCGTAGCACTTGGCGAGGACGTCCTTGCGGATGGCGCGGATCGTCTCGCGGGCGATGACGCGGGAGCCGACGGCGGCCTGGATCGGCACCTCGAAGGCCTGCCGCGGGATGAGCTCGCGCAGCTTGGCCACCAGGCGCACGCCGTAGGCGTAGGCGGCGTCCTTGTGGCAGACGGCGGAGAAGGCGTCGACCTTGTCGCCGTGCAGCAGGATGTCGACCTTGACCAGGCTGGAGGACTGCTCGCCGGTGGGCTCGTAGTCGAGGGACGCGTAGCCGCGCGTCTTGGACTTCAGCTGGTCGAAGAAGTCGAACACGATCTCCGCGAGGGGGAGCGTGTAGCGGATCTCGACGCGGTCCTCGGAGAGGTAGTCCATGCCGAGCAGGGTGCCGCGGCGGGTCTGGCAGAGCTCCATGATCGCGCCGATGAACTCGCTGGGCGCGAGGATCGTGGCCCGTACCACCGGCTCGAACACGTCCGAGATCTTGCCCTCGGGGAATTCGCTCGGGTTGGTGACGGTGACCTCCTTGCCGTCCTCCAGCACCACCCGGTAGACCACGTTGGGCGCGGTGGCGATCAGGTCGAGGCCGAACTCGCGCTCCAGGCGCTCGCGGACCACGTCCAGGTGCAGCAGGCCGAGGAAGCCGACGCGGAAGCCGAAGCCCAGCGCCGCCGAGGTCTCGGGCTCGTAGACCAGCGCGGCGTCGTTGAGCTGGAGCTTGTCCAGGGCCTCGCGCAGGTCCGGGTAGTCCGAGCCGTCCAGCGGGTACAGGCCCGAGAAGACCATCGGCTTCGGGTCCTTGTAGCCGCCGAGGGCCTCGGTCGCACCGTTGTGCAGGCTGGTGATCGTGTCACCGACCTTGGACTGCCGGACGTCCTTCACGCCGGTGATGATGTAGCCCACCTCGCCGACGCCGATGCCGTCGGCCGGCGTCATCTCCGGGGAGGAGACGCCGATCTCGAGCAGCTCGTGGGTGGCGCCGGTGGACATCATCCGGATGCGCTCGCGCTTGTTGAGCTGGCCGTCGACGACACGGACGTAGGTGACGACGCCGCGGTAGGAGTCGTAGACCGAGTCGAAGATCATCGCGCGGGCGGGGGCGTCCTTGACGCCGACCGGGGCCGGGACGGTGGCGACGACCTTGTCGAGCAGGGCGTCCACGCCCATGCCCGTCTTCGCCGAGACGCGCAGGACGTCGTCCGGGTCGCAGCCGACCAGGTTCGCCAGCTCCTCGGCGAACTTCTCCGGCTGGGCGGCCGGCAGGTCGATCTTGTTGAGCACCGGGACGATCGCGAGGTCGTTCTCCATCGCCAGGTACAGGTTGGCGAGGGTCTGCGCCTCGATGCCCTGGGCGGCGTCCACCAGCAGGATCGTGCCCTCGCACGCCGCGAGGGAGCGCGAGACCTCGTAGGTGAAGTCGACGTGCCCGGGGGTGTCGATCATGTTCAGGATGTGCGTGCTGCCCTTGCCCGGCCCCTCCGTGGGCGCCCAGGGCAGACGGACCGCCTGCGACTTGATGGTGATGCCGCGCTCACGCTCGATGTCCATGCGGTCGAGGTACTGGGCGCGCATCTGCCGCTGGTCGACCACACCGGTCAGCTGGAGCATCCGGTCGGCGAGGGTCGACTTGCCGTGGTCGATGTGCGCGATGATGCAGAAATTACGGATCAGCGCCGGGTCGGTACGGCTCGGCTCGGGCACGTGGCTGGGGATGGCGGGCACGCAGTGTCCTGATTCTCGGGTCGCTGTCGGAGCTGCTGTCGGAACGGTACGCAGCCTCCATGGTCCCATGGACCTGGCGATGCGCTCGGTTTGGGCCGGTCGAAGCGCGCCTGGTAGCCTGGGTGGCTGTGTCTCGCATGCCCTCTCAGCAGACGGGACACATCCGGAAAATTCTCTGAACCTGAAAAGGCTCTTTCGTGGCGAACATCAAGTCCCAGATCAAGCGGAACAAGACCAACGAGAAGGCTCGCCTTCGCAACAAGTCGGTCAAGTCCGAGCTGCGCACCTTCATCCGCAAGGCCAACGAGGCGATCCTCGCCGGCGACGCGGAGAAGGCCACCGCTGCGGCCCGCCTGGCTTCCAAGAAGCTGGACAAGGCCGTCTCGAAGGGTGTCATCCACAAGAACGCCGCCGCCAACAAGAAGTCGGCGCTGGCCTCCAAGGTTGCCTCCATCTGAGCTCCGCACTCGATGTGATCGCCGGGACGGACCCAGCGGGCCCTCTCTCCCGCTCCTGACCGGCACCCCGCGCCGCACGCGGCCTGCGTTCGCCACGCGGGTGCGGCGCAACCAAGCAGTGACCGAAGGCCCCGGCCTCCGCCCTTCCCCAGGGCGGCGGCCGGGGCCTTCGCGTGTCCGCATGGCGTCCGTGCGGGACTTTGCGGACACCCCCCTAGCGGCGCTGGGGCCGGGCCGCGCGGGCGACCGCCACGACCGCCTTCTCCAGGGCGTACTCCGGGTCGTCCCCGCCGCCCTTCACACCGGCGTCGGCCACGGCCACGGCACGCAGCGCGTCGGCGACGCCGTCCGCGGACCAGCCCCGCATCTGCTGCCGGACCCGGTCGATCTTCCACGGCGGCATGCCGAGGTCCCGGGCGAGGTCGCCCGGCCGGGCGCCGCGGGGGGCGGAGGCGAGCTTGCCGATCGCGCGGACCGCCTGGGCGAGCGCGCTGGTGATCAGCACGGGCGCCACGCCGGTCGACAGGGACCAGCGCAGGGCTTCGAGGGCTTCGGCGGCCCGGCCCTCGACCGCCCGGTCGGCGACCGTGAAGCTGGAGGCCTCGGCCCGGCCCGTGTAGTAGCGGCCGACCACGGCCTCGTCGATCGTGCCCTCGACGTCCGCGCACAGCTGCGCCGCGGCGCTGGCCAGCTCCCGCAGGTCGCTGCCGATCGCGTCGACCAGTGTCTGGCACGCCTCGGGGGTCGCGGAACGCCCCAGCGTCCGGAACTCCCCGCGCACGAACGACAGCCGGTCCGCCGGCTTGGTCATCTTCGGGCAGGCGACCTCGCGGGCCCCGGCCTTGCGCGCCGCGTCCAGCAGGCCCTTGCCCTTGACCCCGCCCGCGTGCAGGAGGACGACCGTGATCTCCTCGTACGGCGACGCCAGGTACGCCTTGAGCTCCTTGGCCGCGTCCGCGCCCACGTCCTGCGCGTTGCGGACGACGAGGACCTTGCGCTCGGCGAACAGCGAGGGGCTGGTCAGCTCCGCCAGGGTGCCGGGCTGGAGCTGCTCGGAGGCGAGGTCCCGGACGTCGGTGTCGGCGTCGACCGCGCGGGCGGCCGCCACCACCTCCCGTACGGCACGGTCGAGCAGCAGGTCCTCCTGCCCCACCGCGAGGGTGAGCGGGGCGAGCGGATCGTCGGTGGGGTTCTTCCTGGTGGCCATCGCCCCCAGCATCCCACGCCGCACTGACACCGCCCCGCCCCCGGTGCCCGAGAATGGCCGGGTGAACCTGCGACATGTACTGGTACTGCCCGACCGCGACGCCGCCGAGGAGGTGGCCCAGGAGGTCGTCGACCGCTTCGGCCTGCCGGAGGAGCCCCAGCTGGTACGCGACGCCCTCGCCGGCGAGGACGACGCCGAGGACGCCCAGTGGCTGGTGGTCGTCGAAGACCCCCGCGAGCGGCTCGACGCCGCCTCGCTGGACGAACTCGCCGCCGCGTACGAAGGCTGGCTCGAAGCCCCGTAGGAGGGCCCCGCGCCCGCCCCCTCAGGCCTTGTGGACGATCTGTACGTCCAGCTGCACTTCCACGCTCGGCCCGATCGCCGCGATCCCCTGTGCCAGCACCGACTGCCAGTCGAGGGCGAAGTCCGCGCGGTTCAGCTCGGCCGTGGCCCGGCAGGCGGCCCGCGGTTCGCCCTCCAGGCCCGTGCCGTGCCCCAGGTACTGGGTGTCGAGGGTGACCGAACGGCTGACGCCGTGGAGGGTGAGGGCCCCCGCGACCGCCCAGCGGCTGCCGCTGCGGTGGATGAACCGCTCGCTGTAGAACTCCACCGTCGGGTGCCGGGCCGCGTCCAGGAAGTCGGTGGAGCGCAGGTGGTCGTCCCGCCTCCGCATCCCGGTGTCGATGCTCGCCGAGTCGATGATCACGTGCATGGAGGAGTCCTCCATGCGCTCGGCTATCCGCACCGCGCCGGCGAAGGTCGTGAACCGGCCGTGGATCCGCGCGAAGCCGATGTGCCGGGCGGTGAAGGCGATCGACGAATGCGTCGGATCGAGCTCCCAGTGCCCGGGCTGCGGGAGCAGCGGCGGCTCCACGGCGTCCAGGATGATCTCCGCCGTGCCGGGCTGCGGGTCCCCCACCAGCGTCGCCCCGTGGAAGGGCGCGTAGCCCTCGGCGGTGACGGTGAGCCGGTACTCGCCCTCCGGCATCGCCGCCGTGAATCCCCCGTACGGATCGGTCTCCCCGCTGACGACCCGTCGGCCGATCGGATCGGTGACCTCGAACTTGGCCTGGCGGACCGGCTGGTGGACCGTGTCGAGCACGCGGCAGCTCAACAGCCGCGCCGTAGGCGGCAGTGTCACCGTCGCCGATGTCTGCGGACCGGCTCCTGCGGCCGGATCCATCCCCCGTCTGCGACCGAACATGGCTGGTGCACCCCCGTGCTGTGTGGACTTGGACCGTTCTGGCGAAGACGCATTCGATCATGCTGCCGGGTTGTGGGCAAACAGAGCGGTCGCGCCCGGTATGCCCACGCCGATCCGGACGCCGCCTGGCCGGAAAGGCCCTCATCCCCGGGCCGCTCCCGGAGACGGCCACGGAGCCGTCCTCATCGGTGCGCAGCACAGCCGCACCAAGTGCCTTCAACCGTGCGAGCGTACGCGGCGCGGGGTGCCCGTAGCGGTTGCCCGCGCCGACGGGGACGATCGCGAGCCGCGGCCGGATCCGGTCCTGCAGCCCGGGGTCCTGGTGCGCCGAACCGTGGTGGGCGACCTTGAGCACGTCCACCGGCCCCAACTCCGGATGCTCCCTCAGCAGGGCCTGCTGGGACGGCGGTTCGAGGTCGCCGAGCAGCAGCAGCGTCAGGCCCGACGTGCGCACCAGCAGGGCGACGCTCGCGTCGTTGGGTCCCTCCGGCGGCGGACCCGCCGCCGAAGGCCACAGCACCTGCCACTCCAGCGGTCCCGTCCGGCGCCGCTCCCCCGGCGCCGCCGGCACGACCGGCACCCCGGCCCGCGCCGCCGCCCGCCGGACCAGGGCGGCCTGTAGGGGCGGTTCCTCCAGCGTGGTGGTTTCGATCACACCCACCGACCGGCCCCGCAGCACCCCGGACAGCCCTCCCACGTGATCGGCGTGGAAGTGCGTCAGCAGGAGCAGCGGGATCCGGGTCACCCCCAAGGCCCGCAGGCAGGCGTCCACCGGCCCCGGCTCCGGCCCGGCGTCCACCACGACGGCCGTCCCGGGGCCGGCGGCGAGCACGGCGGCATCGCCCTGGCCCACGGCGCACTGCACGTAGCTCCAGTCGGACGGCGGCCAGCCGGTGAGCGTACGGACCAGCTGCGGCGGCCGCAGGACCGCGACGAGCAGCAGCACGGCCACGACGGCACAGGCACCCCGCCGCCGCCCGAACCGCGCACCGAGTCCCACCGCGGCCAGCGTGACCACGACCAGCAGCAGCCCGCCCGCGATCCCGCCCGGCCAGGGCAGCTCCGCACCCGGCAGCCGCGCCCCGGCCCGCGCCACGCCGGCGATCCACCCGGCCGGCACCCCCGCGCACCAGGCGAGCAGCTTCGCCACGGGCATGCACAGCGGCGCCACGGCGAGCGCCGCGAAGCCGAGCACGGTGGCGGGGCCCGCCGCCAGCTCCGCCAGGAGGTTGCACGGCACCGCGACCAGGCTCACCCGCGCGGAGAGCACCACCACCACCGGCGCACACACGGCCTGCGCCGCGGCGGCCGCCCCCAGGGCGTCGGCCAGGCGCGGCGCCACCCCGCGCCGCCGCAGGGCCCCCGCCCAGCGGGGCCCGAGGGTGAGCAGCGCCCCGGTGGCCAGCACGGAGAGGAGGAAGCCGGGGCTCCGGGCCAGCCAGGGGTCGTACAGCACCAGCAGCAGTACGGCTCCGGCCAGCGCCGGGATCAGGGACCTGCGCCGCCCGGTGGCCAGGGCGAGCAGGGTGACCGCCCCGCAGGCGGCGGCCCGCAGCACGCTCGGATCGGGCCGGCACACCACCACGAAGGCCAGCGTCAGTGCCGCCCCGCACAGGGCCGTGGCCCGCAGCGAGAGCCCCAGCCGGGGCGCCAGCCCGCGCCGCTCGACCTGCTGCGCGCGGGCCGGGGGCCCGATCAGCAGGTACAGCACCACGGTCAGGTTGGAGCCCGAGACGGCCAGCAGGTGCAGCAGGTCGGTGGCCCTGAACGCCTCGTGCAGGTCGGGCGGTACCCGGGAGGTGTCCCCGACCACCAGCCCCGGCAGCAGGGCCCTGGCGTCCGGCGCGAGCCCTCCGGTGGCCTCCCGCAGCCCGGCGCGCAGCGTCCCCGCGAGGCGCTGCACCCGGTCGGGGCCGCCCGTCACCCCGGGCGGGGTGTCACCCGCCGGGCGGAGCAGCGCCACGGCCCGCTCCCCGTCCCCCGCCGGCGCCAGCCGGGCCACCACCGCGACCCGGGTCGAGGGCTCCAGCCGCGCCCAGTCCGGATGCCCGGCCAGCACCCGGACCGGGGTCTCCACCCGGGTCCGCGCCCCGTCGGGGCCGCCCACGCCGGTCACCACGGCGTCCAGCACCACCACCGGCGGCCCGCTCCCGCCGCGGGCCACTCGGGGGTCCGAGCCGACGGTGAGCTCCGCGTGCACCCGGGCGTGCTCCCGGGCCAGCCGGGCCACCGGCCCCGCTCGCGCCTCGGCCCGCTCCAGCCCGGCCACCCCCGCCCCGGTGGCGGCGCACAGCAGCGCGGCGGCCACGGCGGGACCGACCCTCGACAGCGGCTGCGCACACCTCGACCCGGCCAACAGCAGGATCCCCGCCGCGGCCACCGCGAGCCCCGCCCCGACGGCGCACCACCCGCCCGGCACCCCGAGCGCCAGGGCCGCCGCACCCCAGGCCGCCACGGCCGGCACCGCCAGCCGCAGATCGAGCGGCTCCGCCCGCTCCGCCCCGGCGCCCTCCCCGGGGCCCTCCACGACGCCGCTCACGGCCGCACCAGCCGGCGCAGTTCGGCGAACCTCCGCTCGCCGATGCCGTCGACCTGCCGGAGGTCCTCCACGGCCCGGAACCCGCCCCGGGCGGTGCGGAAGTCGACGATGTTCCGGGCAAGGACGGGCCCCACCCCGGGCAAGCCGTCCAGCTGCTCCACGGTCGCGCTGCCGAGGCTCAGCGGACCGGCACCGGCACCCGCGCCCCCGCCGGGCGCCGGCCCGCCCGGAGCCGGCTGCGCGGTGGCCCCCACCAGCACCTGCTCGCCGTCCACCAGCACCCGGGCCCGGTTGAGCCCGGTGGTGTCCGTGCCCGGCCGCACTCCCCCGGCGGCGGCCAGCGCGTCCTCCACCCGCGAGCCGCTGGGCAGCCGCCGCACCCCGGGGTCGCGGACCTTGCCGCCGACGTCGACCACGATGCGGGCACCCCCGCCGGCCGGCGCCGCTCCCGGCAGCGACGCCGAAGGGACCGGCGCGGGGCCGACCACGGCGGGCGCCGTCACCGGCTGCGGCCGCCCGGACCAGTACTGCTGGGCGGCGAAGCCGACCGCCACCACCAGCACCACCGCCACGGCGGCCACCGTCCGCGGCTCCACCCCGCACCGGACCTGCACCCACACGGGCAGCCGCTCCCGCAGGGCCAGCCGCCGCGCGTCCCCGGCCCTCAGCCCGCGGCCCTCCACCGGCGCCTCGACCGCCCCGGGTCCCCGTCCCGGCCCCACCGGAACCGGAACGGGCACCGGCCCCTCCGCCTGCGCCTCCGCCTCCCCAACGGCCGGCGGATCCGGCCAGGCCCGCGGATAGGCCCCGAGCCACGGCTCCGCGTCGGGCGGCGGATCGGCCACCCGCAGGGCCCCGGCTGCCTCCTCCCGCACCCCCTCCGGCGGCGGGGAACTCCCCATCAGGGCCTCGGCCCTGCGCCGCACCTCGGCGGGGTCGGGTCGGGGCCTCGCCCGGGCGCCACGGCGGTCCCGGAGCCGGCCGTCGGAGCGGCGCGCCCGCCCGGGCCCGCTGCCGGCCCCGGCGGCGATCGGGAAACGAGAACTGTCTGAGGTACGCGGCGTACGCGTTCGAAGAGTCATGCCACCGACGCTAGATCCGAACCCGGACCACCCGCTCGGAGTCCTCAATTCCGGTGGATGACCGGCCCGTTGTGGATAACCCGGCCACCCGTTCCGGTGATCAGCGGGGCGAGACGACCGCGGCCAGCAGCCCCGGCCCGGTGTGCGCGCCGATCACCGCGCCGACCTCGCTGACGTGCATCTCGCCCAGGGCGGGAATGCGTTCGCGGAGCCGCTGGGCGAGCTTCTCGGCCCGGTCCGGAGCCGCCAGGTGGTGGACGGCGACATCGACGCTGCGCGACCCGGCCCGTTCCACGGCCAGTTCCTCCAGCCGCGCGATGGCCTTGGAGGACGTGCGCACCTTCTCCAGCATCTCGATCCGCCCGCCGTCCAGGGTCAGCAGCGGTTTGACCGCCAGCGCCGAGCCGAGGAGGGCCTGGGCGGCCCCGATCCGCCCGCCGCGGCGCAGGTAGTCGAGGGTGTCCACGTAGAAGTACGCCGACATCTCGGCGGCCCGCTTCTCGGCGGCGGCCACGGCCTCGTCGGCGGACCCGCCGGCTTCCGCCGTCTCGGCCGCGGCGAGCGCGCAGAAGCCGAGGGCCATGGCGACCATGCCGGTGTCGACGACGCGGACCGGTACCGGCGCGGTCCGGGCCGCGACCACGGCGGCGTCGTAGGTGCCGGAGAACTCGGCGGACAGGTGCAGGCTCACGATGGCGGTCGCTCCGGCGTCCGCGGCCGCCCGGTAGGCCCGGACGAACTGTTCGGGGCCGGGGCGGGAGGTGGTGACCGACCGGCGCTTCTGCAAGGCCGCCGCGAGGCTGCGGGCCGAGATCTCGGTCCCTTCCTCCAGGGCCTCGTCCCCCAGGACCACGGTCAGGGGTACGGCAGTGATCCCGTGCCGCGCCATCGCCTGCGGGGGCAGGTAGGCCGTGGAATCGGTGACGATCGCGACATGGCGGGACATGAGCCGGAGGTTACCGGCACAGGCGGTGATCCGGCAGCCCGGGCCCCTCCCACCCGCCGGACCGCCCCACTCAGGCAGCGGACCCCCTCAGGCAGCGGACCCCCTCAGGCACCGGCCCCGCTCAACCGGTGCCCCCTCAGGCGGTCGCCCGCACCAGGCAGTAGCCCCACCAGGCGGTGACCCCCTCAGGCAGTAGCCCCCACCAGGCGGTGCCCACTCCTCAGGTGGTGGCCTCCGGCCGGGGGGCCTTCTGCCAGGGGTAAGCCGCCGCCGGGGCGGAAGGATTCAGCGCCGCCCGGCCGGCCTCCGCCGACCGCCCCGGCTCCTCAGCCTTCGGCGACGGCCCCGCCCCCGAACCCGAATCGGCCCGAGGACCCGCCGCATCCGGGCCCGCCGCGCCCGCCTGAACCGCGTCCCAGGCCGCCGCGGCGGCCGCCAGGTCGTCCACGGACTCCCGGGACCAGTCGCGCAGCGCGCCCGACTCCACCTCGATCTGCTCCGACAGGACCGCCAGGTCGTCGTCCGCGAACCGCCGGGCGCGGTCGCGCGCGGCCCACCGCAGCGAGTCCGCCGACTTCGTGATCTTGAGGGTGCGCTCCCGCAGCTCGGGCAGGCGCTCCGCGATCCGCTTGCGGTCCGGCTCCTGTTCCAGCCGCTTCAGTTCGTCGTCCAGCTCGTGCCCGTGCCGGCTCAGCCGCTCGAAGAGGGCGATGGACTCCTGAAGCGAGCTGTCCGCCTGCACACCCTGGTACAGGGCGGCCTGCGTGGTGCGCATGGAGGAGCGCAGGTCCAGCCGCAGCTGCGCCAGCGCGCCGCTGACCCCGACCTGGCCGAGGCTCCTGGCCTTCAGGGTGGTGTCCTCCACCGTCCGGCGGGCCTGCGTGATCGTCCGGTCCACGCCGCGCTTGGCCGCGCCGACCGCCTTGACCGTGGCCCAGGCGCCCAGCCCCAGGAACGCGAACAGCACCACCAGGGCAAAGATGATGATCAACGCGCCTACCTCCATGAGGTTCCCTTCCCCGGCCGGTTCCCGTCCCCTCCACCGTAAACGCCTCGGGCAGGCCAGGGGTTCCATTCGAACCCCCAACCTGCCCGTACGGGATGTCCCCGATCAGATGACGATGTTCACCAGCTTCGGCGCACGCACGATCACCTTGCGGATCTCCGCGCCGCCCAGGGCCGCGACGACGCCCGCGTCGGTGACGGCCAGCTGCTCCAGGTCGGCGTCGGAGATGCTCGGCGGCACCTCCAGGCGCGCCTTGACCTTGCCCTTGACCTGGACCACGCAGGTGACCGTCTCGTCCACGACGTACGCCGGGTCCGCGACGGGGAAGTCCTGGTGGACGACCGAGTCGGTGTGGCCCAGGCGGTGCCACAGCTCCTCCGCGATGTGCGGCGCCAGCGGGGCGACCAGCAGCACCAGCCGCTCGGCCACGGACCGCTCCAGCGGGCGGCCCGCCTTCGTCAGGGCGTTGTTCAGCTCGGTGATCTTCGCGATCGCCGTGTTGAAGCGCAGGCCCGCCATGTCCGAGCCGGCCCCGTCGATCGCCTTGTGCAGGGCGCGCAGGGTGGCCTCGTCGGGCTCGCCGTCGACGACGGTGACCCGGCCGGTCTCCTCGTCCACGATGTTGCGCCACAGGCGCTGGAGCAGCCGGTACTGGCCGACGACGGCGCGGGTGTCCCACGGGCGCGACACGTCCAGCGGGCCCATCGCCATCTCGTACAGGCGCAGGGTGTCCGCGCCGTACTCCTCGCAGATCTCGTCGGGCGTGACGGCGTTCTTCAGGGACTTGCCCATCTTGCCGTGCTCGCGCTTGACCTGCTTGCCCTCGTGGAAGTACGCGCCGTCCCGCTCCTCGACCTCGGCCGCCGGGACGTACACACCGCGCTCGTCGGTGTAGGCGTACGCCTGGATCATGCCCTGGTTGAACAGCTTGTGGAACGGCTCGGCCGAGGACACGTGGCCCAGGTCGAACAGCACCTTGGACCAGAAGCGGGCGTACAGCAGGTGCAGCACCGCGTGCTCGGCGCCGCCCACGTACAGGTCGACACCGCCGTGCGGCGCGCCCTCGCGCGGGCCCATCCAGTACTGCTCGATCTCCGGGTCCACCAGGGCCGACGCGTTGTTCGGGTCCAGGTAGCGCAGCTCGTACCAGCAGGAACCGGCCCAGTTCGGCATGGTGTTGGTCTCGCGCCGGTAGGACTTGACGCCGTCACCCAGGTCCAGTTCCACGTTGACCCACGCCTCGTTGCGCGACAGCGGGGTCTCCGGCTTGGAGGTGGCGTCGTCGGGCTCGAAGGTGCGCGGGGAGTAGTCCTCGACCTCCGGCAGCTCCAGCGGCAGCATCGACTCGGGCAGGGAGTGGGCGACGCCGTCCTGGTCGTAGACGATCGGGAAGGGCTCGCCCCAGTACCGCTGACGGCTGAACAGCCAGTCGCGCAGGCGGAAGTTGACGGTGCCCTCGCCGATCCCGCGCTCGGTCAGCCACTCGGTGATGGCGGCCTTGGCCTGGACCACGCCCAGGCCGTCCAGCGAGATGCCCTCGCCCGCCGAGTTCACCAGCTCCGCGTCGTGGGAGACGAACGCGTCCTCCCACTCGGCCGGGTCGGTGCCCCGGCCGTCCGTCGGCTGGACGACGCAGCGCATCGGCAGCTCGAAGGCGCGCGCGAACTCGAAGTCGCGGGCGTCGTGCGCCGGGACGGCCATGATCGCGCCGGTGCCGTAGCCCATCAGCACGTAGTCGGCGATGAAGACGGGAACCTTCTCGCCGCTGACCGGGTTGAGGGCGTACTCACCGGTGAAGACGCCGGTCTTGTCCTTGGCCTCGGCCTGCCGCTCCACGTCCGACTTGGAGGCGGCCTGCTTGCGGTACGCGGCCACGGCCTCGGCGGGGGTGGCGTAGCCGCCGGTCCACACGTCGTGCGTGCCCTCGGGCCAGGCGGCGGGGATGAACTTCTCGACCAGCGGGTGCTCCGGCGCCAGCACCATGTAGGTGGCGCCGAACAGCGTGTCGGGGCGGGTGGTGAAGACGGTGACGGCCTCGTCGCCCAGCGCGAAGTCGACGCGCGCGCCCTCGCTGCGGCCGATCCAGTTGCGCTGCTGCAGCTTGATGGCCTCGGGCCAGTCCAGCGCGTCCAGGTCGTCCAGCAGGCGGTCGGCGTAGGCCGTGATCCGCATGTTCCACTGGCTCAGGCGGGACTTGAAGACGGGGAAGTTCCCGCGCTCGGACCGGCCGTCGGCGGTGACCTCCTCGTTGGCCAGTACGGTGCCCAGCCCGGGGCACCAGTTCACGGGCGCGTCCGAGGCGTAGGCCAGGCGGAAGCCGTTCAGCACGTCGGCCCGCTCGGCGGCGCTCAGGCCGGCCCAGGCGCGGCCTCCGGGGACCTCACGGCTGCCGTTCTCGAAGGCGGCGACCAGTTCGGAGATCGGGCGGGCCTTCTGCGCGTCGGTGTCGTACCAGGAGTTGTAGATCTGCAGGAAGATCCACTGGGTCCACTTGTAGTAGTCCGGGTCGATCGTCGCGAAGGACCGGCGCTTGTCGTGGCCCAGGCCCAGCCGGCGCAGCTGGACCTTCATGTTCTCGATGTTCGCCTCGGTCGACACGCGCGGGTGGGTGCCGGTCTGCACGGCGTACTGCTCGGCCGGCAGGCCGAAGGCGTCGAAGCCCAGGGTGTGCAGGACGTTGTGGCCGGTCATCCGCTGATGGCGGGCGAAGACGTCGGTGGCGATGTATCCGAGCGGGTGGCCCACGTGCAGGCCCGCACCGGAGGGGTACGGGAACATGTCCATGATGAACTTCTTGGGCCGGGCGACGACCGCGGGCTCCCCGGCCAGGTCACCGGTCGGGTTCGGCGCCTCGTAGGTGCCCTCCGCGTCCCATACGTCCTGCCAGCGTGCCTCGATGTCGGCGGCCATGGCAGCCGTGTAACGGTGCCCCTCGGCCGCCTCGGGGGCCGGGGTGTTCGTCTCGCTCATGATTTCTGAAGCTCCATCGATCGTCTCTGCCGTCTCTGCCTGCCCAAACGAAAAAACCCCTCGCACAGGAGGGGACGCCGCGCCGATGCCGACCGTCTCGAAGGGTCGGCACTGATCAGCGCGGCTCGGTAAGCAGAAGGCGTACGGCACGCATGGCGTCAGGGTACCGCAGCGGCCCCTACGGGCGCTCGGACGTTCCACCGGCCGGGCACCCGGACCGGCCACCGGAAGACCCGGAGCACGACGAGAAGCGGGCCACCCGATCCGGGTGGCCCGCTTCTTCACTGTGGAGCTAAGGAGAATTGAACTCCTGACCTCCTGCATGCCATGCAGGCGCTCTACCAACTGAGCTATAGCCCCTTGCTTCTCTGCCGCCGGGCCCCTTCTCGGTTTCCCTTGCCGGTTCCCCCTGGCGACATCGAGAACATTACACGGTCATGGCCCCACTCCAAAAATCGGTTTCCCGGGGCCTTCCGAGGGGGCCCGACGCCTGTCCGGTTTGACCGGAATGCTCATGCGCGGGCGAACTGGTAGAAGCGCTTCAGCGTGCAGTGTTCGTCGAGCAGGCGGCCGTAGATCGGCTCGCCCTCCAGCTCCCGGTACGTCTCGATCGGGTCGCCTTTTATGATCAGCGCCCGCGCGCATTCCTCGCACCAGTACTGGTAGTCGGGATTGACCGGTTCCATGTCCCGCACGATCGGCGTGCCGTTGTCGCACCAGTCGCACCGCCGCCGGTGTGCACCCATCCGTCAGCGACTCCCTCCCGCGTCGGGCCGTCGTGTCCCCCTCCGGCGGTCCGATTCTGCCACGTCGGCAGCGCCCGGGGCAGCAAGCGCACAAAGGGGGGCAAACGCAAGGATCCCGCCCCCTGTTGGGGACGGGATCCTGATTGTGGAGCTAAGGAGAATTGAACTCCTGACCTCCTGCATGCCATGCAGGCGCTCTACCAACTGAGCTATAGCCCCGCTCTCCGCCGCGTTCCCCCCGTTTCCGGTGTTCTTCGCTGCGAACAAGAAGAACTCTAGCCTGTGACCAGCCGGAAAGTGAAATCCGGGTCCGAGCCGCCCCCCGCGCCCCTGCGGCACGCCGCGGAAGGCGTCAGTCGTCGTCGCCGAGCACCGGTTCCGGCAGCGTGCCGGCGTTGTGCTCCAGCAGGCGCCAGCCCCGGGCGCCTTCGCCGAGGACGGACCAGCAGCAGTTGGAAAGGCCGCCAAGACCCTCCCAGTAGTACGACTCCAGGCCCAGCAGGCGCCCGATGGTCGTACGGATGGTGCCGCCGTGGCTGACGACGACGAGCGTGCCGCCCTCCGGCAGCCGGTCGGCGTGACCGAGCACCACCGGGGCGGCCCGGTCGGCGACCTCGGTCTCCAGCTCACCGCCGCCGCGCCGGACGGGCTCGCCGCGCTTCCACGCCGCGTACTGCTCGCCGTACTTCTCGAGGATCTCCTCGTGGGTGAGGCCCTGCCACTCGCCGGCGTAGGTCTCGCGCAGCGCCTCGTCGTGCGCCACGGGCAGGCCGGTGACAGCGGCCAGCTCGGCAGCCGTCTTCGCGGCCCGCCGCAGGTCGGAGGCCACGATGGCGTCCGGCTTCAGCGAGGCGAGCAGCCGGGCGGCGCGGCGCGCCTGCGCCACACCCGTCTCGGTCAGCTCGATGTCCGTGGAGCCCTGGAAGCGGCGCTCCAGGTTCCACGAGGTCTGGCCGTGCCGCCAGAGGACGATCTTCCTGCCGGTCTTGCCGGTGGCGGTCGTGCTCAGAACAGATCACCGTCCAGGTCGTCGTCGCCACCCTGTGCCTCGCGCAGCTTCGCGTGCTCCTCGGCCTTGCCGATGGTGAGCTTGGCGTCCTCGGGGAGCTCGATCTCGGGGCAGTCCTTCCACAGGCGCTCCAGCGCGTAGAAGACGCGCTCCTCGCTGTGCTGGACGTGGACGACGATGTCGACGTAGTCGAGCAGGATCCAGCGGGCGTCGCGGTCGCCCTCGCGGCGCACCGGCTTGGCGCCGAGCTCCTTGAGCAGCCGCTCCTCGATCTCGTCCACGATCGACTTGACCTGGCGGTCGTTGGGCGCGGAGGCGAGGAGGAAGGCGTCGGTGATCGACAGCACGTCGCTGACGTCGTACGCGATGATGTCGTGCGCGAGCCGGTCGGCCGCGGCCTGGGCTGCGGTGGTGATGAGCTCGATGGAGCGGTCCGTGGCGGTCACTGGCCATGCTTTCGGGTTGGCGGGCAGATCCCTACAAGGGTCTCATGTACCGCCGACGCCGCCCGCGCTTGACGTACCGCGCGGGCGGGAGGCCCAGGTCAGGACGGCTTGTAGTCCCCGCCCAGGATCACCACGACGTCCGCGTTCACCGCGTTCTCGGCCTTCTTCACGTCCGACTCCGGCAGCCCCAGCGTCTTGGCGACGTCGACCGCCCGGTCCAGCTGGGCGTCGTCCTGGTACGTGATCTGCGAGGTGGCGGCCGTCCGGTCGGCCTTGCCGCCGTCCACGAGGCCGTAGCCGCCGTTCAGCAGCGCCGCCTTCGCCGCGATCTGCGCCTTCTCGCTCCCGGTGGCGTCCTTGAGGCCCACGCGGAGGGCGGCGCCGGGCTGGGCCGCGGTGAAGGAGCCGCCGAGGATCTCCTTGACCACCTTCTTGTTGGCGTCGTCGGTCAGGCCCCCGTCCGGCTTCACGGTGAGCACCTCGGTGCGGTACGCCGCTACCTTGGCGTGCTCGCCGATCCGCGACAGCAGTCCGCCGAGGTTCTGCGCGTCCAGTCCCGGATCGAGGATCTGGCCCATGCTCTCGACCGTCGTGGCCGCCGCCTTCGGATCGCCCGGGATCTTGCGCAGGACCGCGTAGAGGACCTTGCCGGTGCGCTCCAGCTGCCTGGCCTCCGGCTCGCCCTGGGCGCGGTGGGTGGCGTACGCGACGGCCATGGCGCCGGTCAGGCTCTGCCGGGAGCCCTGTCCGACGGCCGGGGTCTTGGCCTGCTCGTCGGCCGGGACGGCGGTGTCGGTGTCCACCTCGATGCCCCCGACCAGCTCGACGAGCCGTTCCAGGAAGGGGGTGTCCAGGCGCCAGGTGCCGCCGATGCGGGTGCCGAGGACGGTGTCGAGGGACTCGCGGGTGCCGAGGCTGCCCTCCTCGACGGCTTTGCCGAGGGAGGTTCCGGTGCCGTCCTGCTTGGGGACGCCGAGGGTGTTGGGGATCAGGACGGTGGCGCCCTGCCGGGTGGTGACGTTGTCCACGAGGAGGGCGGTGGAGCTGCCGCCCCGCTTGGTGTTGTGCAGGTGGACGACGATCATGTCGCGCTTCTGCGCCCCGGCGGCGGCCGCGGCGCCCTGCTTCTGCCCGGGGCCGTCGAGGAACGGCAGCTTGCCCGCGTACCAGAGGTAGCCGGCGCCGCCGACGACGAACAGGGCGAGGACGACGATCAGGGCGACGACCCGGTTGCGGCCGCGCCGGCGGGCCTCCTCACGGCGCTCGGTCCGGCTCTCGGTGAAGGCGAGCCAGTCGATGACCTCGGAGTCCTCGTCGGGCTGGTCGATGAAGGCGAACTGTTCCGTGCGGTAGCCGGGGGCGTCGTCCGCGTCCGGGGTGGCCGGCGCGGACTCCTCCGCGGTGGCCCGGCGCGGCTCGGGCACCTGGGCGGCCGGCGGGGCCGGGGCCGGCGGCTCCTGGGGGGCGCTCTGCTGCGGGATCCAGTGCGGGGGCTGCTGGGTGCCGTACCCGGGGGCGGACGCCTGGGGCGGGTAGGGGTCGTAGCCCTGCCCCTGCGGGTCCTGCGGGTACGGGTACGGGGTCTCGTAGGGCTGCTCGTATCCGGGGTACTGCTGGTGGTCCTGGTAGGGCTGCCCGTACGGGGGCGGGGCGGACTGCGCGGGCACCTGGCCGTACACGGGCCTGCCGTACGAGTCGTAGCCGATGAGCTGCAGCTGGGCGGCGTACGGGTCGTACGGATCCTGTGGGTCGTTCACCGCGGGGCCCCTCTCTCCGGAAGCTCAGGCTCCCCGGTACAGCTCACGCTTGTCGATGTAGCGCACCACACCGTCCGGCACCAGATACCAGACGGGATCGCCCTGGGCGACCCGCGTACGGCAGTCCGTGGAGGAGATCGCGAGCGCGGGCACCTCGACCAGCGAGACCCCGCCCTCGGGGAGTCCGTCGTCGGTGAGGAGGTGGCCGGGCCGGGTCACTCCGATGAAGTGGGCGAGGGAGAACAGCTCGTCCGCGTTGCGCCAGGTCAGGATCTGCGCGAGGGCATCGGCACCGGTGATGAAGAACAGGTCGGCGTCGGCGTTGAGCGCGCTCAGGTCCCGCAGCGTGTCGATGGTGTACGTGGGGCCGCCGCGGTCGATGTCGATGCGGCTCACGGAGAACTGCGGGTTCGAGGCGGTCGCGATGACCGTCATGAGGTAGCGGTCCTCGGCGGGCGACACGGCCCGCTGCGACTTCTGCCACGGTTCGCCCGTCGGCACGAAGACCACCTCGTCGAGGTGGAAGAGGGCGGCCACCTCACTGGCGGCCACCAGGTGTCCGTGGTGGATCGGGTCGAACGTCCCGCCCATCACGCCGAGCCGGCGCTTGACCGGGCCCGTAGGCATTTCCTGCTCTCCCATGAGCGCAGAGCCTACTGGCCCGGTGCCGTGCGCGCGGCGGCCCGGTCGGGTACGGAGCCCGGTCCGGAACGAACCCGGTAGGAGGCGGCCTAGCGGTCGCGGTTCAGGCGGGTGGTCACCCAGAGCATGAGCAGCAGGACGACGAACGCACCGCCACCGGTCAGGTACGGGCTCAGGCTTTCGTGGTTGCCGCCGTGCCCGCCTTCCTCCGCAGCGAGGAGGACCAGGTCGTGGGCGGTGGTGGAGAGGCTCATCAGGCAGGTACCTATCGAGTCGGGGAGCGGGCGGAGACTTCCCTCACATCGTATGCGGGGGCCTCGGGCACGCTCACGCCGACTCAGGCGTTGGAGAGGATGCACGCACGTCACCACAGCCGATCCAGGGGGAGGGCGCCATGACGGACACCGGATCCGAGACGACACCGGCACGCGAGCGGAGGAGGTTCCCCGGAATCTCCTCGCGGGCCTACGAACACCCGGCGGACCGCTCGGCGCTGGTCGCGCTGCGCAGACTCGCCGGATTCGACACGGTGTTCAAGGCCCTCAGCGGGCTCCTCCCGGAGCGCAGCCTGCGGCTGCTGTTCCTGTCGGACTCGGTGCGGGTGGGCGAGACCCAGTTCCCGCACCTGTACGAGATGCTGCGCGACGCCTGTTACATCCTGGACCTGGAGAAGGTCCCCCAGATGTACGTGCAGCAGGACCCGAAGCCCAACGCGATGTGCATCGGGCTGGACGAGCCGATCATCGTGGTGACGACGGCGCTGGTGGAGCTGCTCGACGAGGAGGAGATGCGGGCGGTGGTGGGCCACGAGGTGGGCCACGCGCTGTCCGGGCACTCCGTGTACCGCACGGTGCTGCTGTTCCTGACGAACCTGGCGCTGAAGGTGGCCTGGATCCCGCTGGGCACGGTGGCGGTCACGGCGATCGTGACGGCGCTGCGCGAGTGGTTCCGCAAGTCGGAGCTGTCGGCGGACCGGGCCGGTCTGCTGGTGGGGCAGGACGTGAACGCCTCGATGCGCGGCCTGATGAAGATCGCCGGCGGCAACCACCTGCACGAGATGAACGTCGACGCCTTCCTCGCCCAGGCCGAGGAGTACGAGGAGAGCGGCGACCTGCGCGACTCCGTGCTCAAGATCCTCAACGTGCTGCCGCGGACCCACCCCTTCACCACGGTACGGGCCGCCGAGCTGAAGAAGTGGTCCCTGAGCCGGGACCACCAGCGGATCATGGACGGCCACTACCCGAAGCGGGACGAGGACAAGGACACCTCCGTGACCGACTCCTTCCGCCAGTCCGCGTCGCACTACGCGGAGTCGGTGCGCACCAGCAAGGATCCGCTGATGAAGCTGGTCGGCGACATAGCCGGCGGTGCGGGCGACCTGGGCGGGAAGCTGCGCGACCGCTTCACCGGTACGGGCGGCGCCCCGCGCGACGCCGGCGACGCCAAGGGCTCCCCCGGCCCCACGGGCTCCGCAGGCCCCGCGGGCGCTACCGAAGGGGACTGACGGAGGCCGGCGGGGGCGCCAGCGACTGCGGGGGCGGCTGCGAGGGCGCCGGCGTGCTGCTCGGCGCGGCGGCCGGGGCGAGTACGCCGCACAGCCCGGCGGTGCGCCGGGGGTGGCCGCTCGCGTACGGGTCGCTCGCGGGCGGGCCCACGGTCGTCGGCCCGGCTCCGGCCGGCAGGGGGCGGAAGCCCTCGGCGGGCTCGGTGGCGCAGTCCTGCGGCCCGGCCATCACGTAGGCCGAGGAGACCTCCGCCCGGCGGGTCGTCAGGTCCTCGCGGTCGAAGCGCAGGCGCAGCTCGCGGCGCACGGTGAAGAGCGAGGCCCCGTCGGCGGCGGGCGGGACGGCCGCCGGACGGACGGCGTACACGAAAGTGTGGTCCGTGCTCACCTCCAGCACCTCCGGGTTCACCTCCTGGACGGCGAGGCTGCCGCTCACCCGGACGCGCGGGTCGGCGACGACGGCGGTGCCGGGGTCGAAGCGGACCAGCCAGCCGGTGGCGGCGTGCCGGCCGTCGCCGGAGGGCGCGGCCATGCTCTCGTCGAACTGGGCCAGCTGCCCGGGGTCCAGGAGTACCCGCACGGGCCGGGAGGCCGTCCCGGAGAGCACGTCCGGGTCCAGCGAGGACTGCACCAGGTAGTCCTTGGCGATGGACAGGGCAGCGACGACCTGGCCCTCGGTGAAGTGGTGCGTGCGCCGCGCCGCGGGGAGCGTGATCCCGGCCGCCCCGATGCGGTAGTCGGCCGCCGGGCTGTCCGCGTAGAGGTCGCCCGGCCGGCCGCCGGGCACCTCGGCGGCGGGTGCCAGGGGGACGACGGTGCTGATGAGCGGCTCGGCGTTGCCGCCGGCCGGGGGGACGTACGGGTTGCGCACGCCCATGTAGACGGCGACCGCGAAGGCCGTGGCGATGAGCAGCACGAGCAGCATGCCCTGGCGGGCGCCGCGGCCCGGGGTGCCGGTGCGGGGGCCGGCGGAGCCGCCGCCGGACCAGAGGGAGCGGCTGCGGACGGCCGGGGCGTGCTCGCCCATGCGTTCCTGGGCGGAGAACTCCTGGAGCCGGGCAGCACGGACGAAGTCCTCGTCGAACACCACCGAGCGGTACTCGTCCGGGCGCAGTTCCTCGTCACCCCCGCCGATGCCATCGGGGGTGCCGTTGGGCGGATCTCCTGGAACGGCCATCGCTTCTCCCGCTGTCCCCGCTTCAGAGAAGCCCCCAGCTCCGGCGCAGGAAGTGGGGTCGTACCTTCAGGGTTGGCGGCCGACGGGGTAGGTAAACGCGCCGACGCCGGTGACTTCCCTGAGCGGCGTACTGGCCGGGGCGGGTGCGGGGTCCTGGTCGCCGGAGGCGCTGCGGTAGACGGCGCTGAAGGCCAGCGCGACCATGCCGAGCCCCATCACGACGGCGAGCACCCAGGCGACCGGGCGGAGCCAGGGCGAGCGGCCGCGGTAGGGGCGCAGGGCCCCTCCGTAGGCGCCGTACGGGCCCTCGGCGTACCCGTAGCCGTAGCCGTACGGGCCGGGCTCCCAGCCGGGTTCGTCGAGGCCGTACCCGTCGGGGTGGCCGTAGTCCTCGTCCCCCGCCCAGCCTCCGGCGACCCGGGCGGCCTCGGCCTCGGCGCGCGCCCGGTCGGCTGCGCGCTGGCGCTCGGCCGCGCTGGGTTCATGGATTTCGGCGTTCCGGACGAAGGCCTCGTCGAACACCACGGAGGCGAAGTCGTGATCCGCGCCTCCGCGGTCGTCGTCGGGCTTCCCGTCGTCCGGGAACGGCTTGCCCCCCACGTCGTCCGGCACGGGACCAGCGTAGACCTGGGGGGCGTCTTTGGGCAGGGTGTGAGCCGGTTCCGGCCACACCGTGTCCCTTCCGCGGTTACCGCACGTGACCGTCGCCGGTGACGATGTACTTGGTGGAGGTGAGCTCGGGAAGGCCCATCGGGCCCCGGGCGTGCAGCTTCTGGGTGGAGATCCCGATCTCGGCGCCGAAGCCGAACTGGCCACCGTCCGTGAACCGGGTGGAGGCGTTCACGGCGACCGTGGTCGAGTCGACCAGCTGGGTGAAGCGGCGGGCGGCGGCCTGCGAGGTGGTGACGATCGCCTCGGTGTGACCGGAGGTCCAGCGGCGGATGTGGGCGACGGCGTCGTCGAGGGAGTTCACGACGGCGGCGGCGATGTCGTACGACAGGTACTCCGCGGCCCAGTCCTCGTCGGTGGCGGGCACGGCGGTGGCCTTGCCCCCCTCGGCCGCGGCCAGCACCCGGTCGTCGCCGTGGACGGTGACGCCGGCGTCGGCGAGCGCGTCCAGGGCGCGCGGCAGGAAGGCGGCGGCGATGTCGCGGTGCACGAGGAGGGTCTCGGCGGCGTTGCAGACGGAGGGCCGCTGGGCCTTGGAGTTGATGAGGATGTCCACGGCCATGTCGAGGTCGGCCTCGGCGTCGACGTAGACGTGGCAGTTGCCGGTACCGGTCTCGATGACCGGGACGATGGACTCCTCGACGACCGTCTTGATGAGCGAGGCACCGCCGCGCGGGATGAGCACGTCGACGAGGCCGCGGGCGCGCATCAGTTCGCGGACGGAGTCGCGGGACTCGCCGGGGACGAGCTGGATCGCGTCGGCGGGCAGGCCGGCGTCCTCGATGGCGTCGCGCAGGATGGCGACGAGCGCGGTGTTCGAGGCGTAGGCGGAGGAGCTGCCGCGGAGCAGGACGGCGTTGCCGGACTTCAGGCAGAGCGCGGCGGCGTCGACGGTGACGTTGGGGCGGGCCTCGTAGATGATGCCGACGACCCCGAGGGGGACGCGGATCTGGCGGAGGTCGATGCCGTTGGGGAGGGTGGAGCCGCGGACGACCTCGCCGACGGGGTCGGGCAGGGCCGCCACGTCCCGTACGTCGGAGGCGATGGCGCGGACGCGCTCCGGGGTGAGGGTCAGGCGGTCGATGACGGTTTCGCTGGTGCCGGCCGCCCTGGCCTTCGCGGTGTCCTCGGCGTTGGCCTCGACGATCTCGGCGGTACGGGCCTCCAGCGCGTCCGCGATGGCCAGCAGGGCCGTGTCCTTGGCGGACCGCGGCAGTGGGGCGATGGCGGCGGCGGCGGTACGGGCCGCCTGCGCGGTGGCGGTGACGGGGGAGGTGGCGGTGGCGTCGTCGAGCGAGGTCATGCGGCCCAGGGTAATCCCCGCCCCGCCGGCTGCCGCCGGGGTTCCACCCCCCGAGACGGCCCCTCCTCGACCCACCGGCCTCGCGCCGCCGCGCCGGACTCCGTCCCGGGGCGGGGCCGGTACGGCCGGGGCCGCCGGGTCGCGTGCGGGTGGGTGCGGGTGCGGGCGGGCCGGGTGCGGTGCGGGCGGTGTGCCGCTGCGCGGAGCGAGGTCCCCTACCCGCCCTTCGCCCGTTCCCCGGGGCTCCGCCCCGGACCCCGCGCCTCAAACGCCGGCGAGGCTTGGATGTGCCGGCTGTCGCCCGGCGGGGCTGGAGTGCGCGCAGCG